>NZ_RZRW01000906.1:0-1606 GCF_003998745.1 Mesorhizobium sp. M7A.F.Ca.US.014.04.1.1
CTCATAAAACACCGGATCGCCGATCTGCCTGATCGGATAACCGGCTTTCACGGCATCGACGATGCTGGGCTGCGACGAGACGACGGCATCGAGCCGAACGCCGTCACCGACCCGCAGATCGTCGAAAGCGGTGGTGGAGTTCTCGTAGGAGTGCACTTCCTTCGGGTTGAGCTTGTATTCGAATGGCGGCGCACCGGCCGCGTCGAGCGTCAGATCCTTCTTGGCATAGGCTTCGAAGGTCGATGTCGTCGTCGCGCCGACAACCTTGCCATCCAGATCGCTCAACGATTTGGCCTTGCTGTCCTTGTGAACCGCAACCGCTGCTGGCGTGTAGTAGTACACAGCGGGAAAATCGAAGATCTCGGCGCGCTTCTTCGTCGGCGTCATCGAGCCGACATGCATGTCCCAGCGGCCGACCCAGTTGCCGGCGGTGATGATGTCCCAGCCCGGCGTCACGAACTCGACCTTGACGCCGATGCGCTTGCCGATCTCCTTGGCGACATCGATGTCGAAGCCGTCCAGCTCGTTGCTGGCATTGAGGAAGGACTGCGGCGCCCAGTTGGCGTCAGTTGCGACCTTGAGAGTTCCGGCCGCCACGACACGGTCCAGCACCGCGCCGGCCTGAGCCGGAAGCGTCGTCAATGTCAGGGCAAGCGAAGCCGCCAATGTCGCCAATTTCAGAGATGTTTTCATGTGCACCGTTCCCCTTGTTGTTGTTGCTAATTTAGAAATGAGACTGCCGTCGCCGTCTTCCGGCGAGGCAGAGGAGGTTTGCCGCGCCGATTGCTCGGAACGAAGGTAAGCCGACGGTCGCGAAACGCTTGTCATGGCGTGTCGGCCTTGGCTTCGTCGCGCACCGCACGCGCGACACGGAAGGCCTCGACACCTGCCGGAACGCCGCAATAGACCGCGATCTGGATCAGGGCCGCCCGCAGCTCGTCGTCGCCAAGCCCGTTGCGCATCACACCTCGAAAATGCACGCCGAATTCATGCATGCGCCCCAGTGCCGCAAGCATGCCGAGATTGAGCAGGCTGCGCTGCTTGAGATCGAGCGCGGCGTCAGTCCAGCATGTGCCCCAGCAATACTCGTTGAGCATGTCCTGGAGGGGCCTGGAGAAGTCGTCGGCATTGCCGATTGCGCGGTCGACATAGTCGTCGCCCAGTACTTTGCGGCGGACTGCCTCGCCGGCTTTCTGCAATTTGCTATCCATGGCTGGTCGCCCCTGCCCGTCGTGAGTGGTCATCCAGGAAATCCGCTATCAGGCCAGCGACCGACCCGGGCGCTTCGATCAGGATCGAATGCCGCAACCCCGGCAGGATCTCGAGCCGCGAGCCGCGGATCTGGTCGTGCATATGACGCGCCATGCGCGGGTTGGATCCCTGGTCGTCCTCCCCCGTCACGATCAGTGTCGGCGACCTGATCTGGTCGAGGATGCCGCCGAAATCTGTCTCGGCCAGAACCCGGTAAGCGGCGGCGTAGCACGCAGGATCGTTCTCGGCGTCGCGCCGATGCAGCTCGGCGATCACATCCGGGTTGCGCTCCTGAAACTCCTCGGTCAGCCACCGCGAGAGCGACGCGGCATGGTGCGCACTCGCCTGCCTGGCG
>NZ_RZRW01000907.1:0-1602 GCF_003998745.1 Mesorhizobium sp. M7A.F.Ca.US.014.04.1.1
GATGACGATCTCGCCGCCATCCGCCGCCACCGCCGCACCGACGAGGCCGGTCAGGCCGCCTTGCGGCACGACGGGGATGCGTTCGGCATGGCAGTGCCGCATCAGCGCCGACATCTCCTCGACCGAGGCCGGACGCGCCACCGCCAGCGGGCGGCCGAAATGGTCGCCCGACCAGTCGCGGCTGTAGCGCGCCAGATCCTCATCCGCGGTCAGCAGCCCACCATTCGGCAGCACGCCGGCCAGGGCAGCGATCAGCGATGCGGAGGTGGGCGGCACGGCATTCATGAATGGACTCTGGACCCCTGGGAAAAACGACTGGACAACCACCGTTCTTGTCGTGTTATCATACAACCCTGATTTAGAACATCAAGTGAGGCCACGTCCCGACCCGCCGTTTGATGTGGATGGTCAGACCCGCAAATCACCCAATTCGGAGGACTTACCCAATGAGCGACGCCCCGGGCTTTCGCTATATGCACACCATGATCAGGGTGCTCGACCTCGACAAGTCGATCGCCTTCTACACCGAGGTTCTCGGCATGACATTGCTGCGCCGCGACGACTATCCCGGCGGCAAGTTCACCAACGCCTTTGTCGGCTATGGGCCGGAGGACAAGGAGGCCGTCGTCGAGCTGACGCTGAACTGGGGCAGGGAAGAGCCCTACGAGATCGGCACCGGCTTCGGCCACCTGGCGCTCGGCGTCAACGACATCTACGCCGTCTGCGCCGAACTCGAAAAGCGCGGCGCCAAGATCCCGCGCAAGCCCGGACCGATGCAGCATGGCACCACCCATATTGCTTTCGTCGAAGACCCGGACGGCTACAAGATCGAGCTGATCGGCCTCGACACGATGTGATCTGACCAAGCGGGGTCGCATCGGGCTTGTGATGCGACCCCGTCCTGTCCGCGCTGGCTTGGGAGGCGGTGCGGATCGAGCTGTCACTTGATGACCGCGATCTTGCTGCGGTCGATGGTGATGGAGACGGCGGCGATGAGTATCGCGCCGAACACCATGTTTTCCAGGAAAATATTGACGCCGACGAAGGTCATGCCGATGCGCACGATCGAGATGATCAGCGCGCCGACCGCGGTCCGCGCCACGCCGCCCAGTCCGCCGGTGATGGCGGTGCCGCCGACAATGACGGCGGCGATGGCCGGCAAGAGCAATTGATTGGCAAGCACCGGCGAGCCGCTCGACAGTCTTGCCGCCAGCACCACGCCGGCGACAGCCGCCAGCATGCCTGAAGCGGCGAAGGCGATGATCTTGGTGCGGTCGACATTGATGCCCGCCGCCCAGGCGGCCGGTTCGCCGGCGCCGACGGCAATCGCCTGGCGGCCAAAGCGCGTGTAGCGTAGCGCCAGAAAGGCGGCGATGCCGATGACCGCCGAGATCAGCACCACCACCGGCACCCCGGCGACCGTGGCGTTGATCCAGGCGGTGTTTTCGCGGCCCGCTTCCTCGATGGTGATGGCGCGACCGTTGGAGACCCAGAGCGCCAGGCCGGTGACGACGCCGCCGGTGGCGAGCGTCGCCACGAAGGACGGCACGCGCAGCTTGACATGGACGATGCCGCTCAATGTGCCGAAGGCAAGCCCGGACA
>NZ_RZRW01000908.1:0-1601 GCF_003998745.1 Mesorhizobium sp. M7A.F.Ca.US.014.04.1.1
GTGTACCTCTCTAGAAAGTCACGATCTGCTGCGAAGAATCCACCGGCATCATCGGTGAAAAGAAGTTCGCCGTTTGGACGCTCTCGAAACTTAAGTGGCCAAACGTTCATTTCGCAGTGACCGCATTGATCAGCGCCTGGCGAAGCGGCAGGGTCTCGACGTAGATCTTTTCTCGATAAACGGTATGCAGAATGCTCTTGCGCACCTTATCCAGATGGTCCGGCGGAAGAGAAGCTATCTCTATGCCCTCACTTGATACTGAAAAGCCAAGCGACGGATACTGGGCTTGAACGCGCAGCAAAGCGCCTTCCACAAAACTTCGAAAGCTCTGTGGAATTTCGATTGTAATCCGCTCTAGATTGCGTCCGTCCACCACACAGAGGCCCCCCCAGCCTCTCGCCACTATACTTAAGATTCTCGGTTTTGACATCAACGCAATTCGATCTGGGTAAATTTGCGAGTCGATCGTGTCGGACTGAATTGCTTCATATGCTGTGACCACCAACCGGTTGGCCCTTGGCAAGCTGAGATGGCCGGGTGTTGACCGATTGATGCCTCGAATAACCGGTCCTTTGAGAGGGCCGCTTTGACAACCGTCTCGGCGGGCGAGTGACCAGCGGGGCTTGCGGATTCGCTGCGATTCCGCAATCCTAATGAAATGCGACGTTTGTCTATTGGGTTCGTGCTGGCTCTGGCAAAAGTACGAGTGGCTGAAAGGCCTTCAGCGAGTGCGGAGCAGTGGAAACCGCTATCGACGGCCGCGGCAGCCGCGACGACTATCCCCGAGTTGTACTACCCGCTAGAGATGTTGGAACGCTGGCGCGAAAACACGAGGCGAGCTAGGGAGCACGCCTCCGCCTACATTACAGCGGAGCTGGAAAAGAAAAAGGGGCGCAGAGAACGGCGCCACAACCGACGATGACGCGCCTGTCCTTTGCTGAAGAGCTTGAAAGCGCCGCGGATCGCATTGCCAACATGTCGCGACCGGATCTGCAGATCATCCTTCGTCGCGCGGCTTTGATGCTCAGGAACGTTGCCGGCGTGTCCTTAGAGCCAGCGACCGAGGACGCGCTCAACAGTACAGCGGCGGGTATGAAAATAGGCCGATCGGACGTCATACAGATTGTGTTGCGCGAGTGGCTGGAGACGAACGCGTATCTGCCGGTATGTGCGGTCGACGAGGAGAGCGACACAGACGGCAGCGCTTAGCCGTGGATGAATTCCATCGTCGCCCTTCAATCACAGGATCGATGCCGGGCCCGGAATCGGCAATTCGATGAGTACAGGCGATGGACGCTGGCGCGGCCGCTAAGCCGCGCTATTTGGCATAACCTCGCAACCGACGGAACGCGTGGGGCAGCTATGTGCAATGATTACGAGCAGCATATCGCCTGGGCAGAATATTGCCGGATGATGCAATCGCTGGCGCTCGACATTCCCACCCATCAAACTGAACTGGATCTGCTGCAGGCGGATGACATCCGCATCAGTGACCCCGCCCCGATCATGTGCGCCGCCGGCGACACGATCGAACTCACGCGCATGACCTTTGCCTTTCCGCCCTCCGGGCCAAAAGGCGGGCCGGTCTTCAACTTCCGCTC
>NZ_RZRW01000909.1:0-1598 GCF_003998745.1 Mesorhizobium sp. M7A.F.Ca.US.014.04.1.1
CTTCTGGACCGGCGTCGGCGGCCTGGCCGGCGGCGCCGCCTACAAGGCCGCCAACACCGCCGATTCGATGATCGGCCACCGCACCCCGCGCCACGAGGCGTTCGGCTGGGCGGCGGCGCGCTTTGACGCTTGGATCAACCTGCCGGCGTCGCGGCTGACGGCGCTTCTGATCGTGCTGGCGGCGTTCTTCGTCAAAGGCGCTGATGCGAAAAAAGCCTGGCATGCGGTGCGGCGCGACGCGAAAAAACACCGCTCGCCCAATGCCGGCTGGCCGGAAGCGGCGATGGCCGGTGCGCTCGGCCTGGCGCTCGCCGGCCCGCGCTTCTATGGCGGCGTGCTGGTCGACGACGTCTTCATGGGCGAAGGTGGGCGGCGTGAAGCCGACAGCCTCGACATCAGGCAGGCGCTGAAACTCTATCGCGTCGCCGACTATCTGCTGATCGCTCTGTTCGGGTTGGTTTCGGTCGTTGTCATCGTTGTGACCTAACCTCACCCTCCCCCGTCTGGGGAGGTTGAGGAACACTCAGAACTCGATCCCCTGCTGCGCTTTCACGCCGGCGGAAAAATGATGCTTGGTCACGCTCATTTCGGTGACGAGGTCTGCGGCCTCGACCAGCGCCGGCTTGGCGTTGCGGCCGGTGACAACGACATGCAGGCCCTCGCGCCGCGCTTTTAGCGCGCCAACCACTCTGTCGAGATCGAGATAGTCGTAGCGCAGCGCAATGTTCAATTCGTCGAGCACCAGCAGGCTGATCGACGGATCGGCCATCAGTTCGAGCACCTTGGCCCAGGCGGCTTCGGCGGCAGCGATGTCGCGCTTCAGATCCTGGGTTTCCCAGGTGAACCCCTCGCCCATCGCGTGCCACACGACACGGTCGCCGAAGGCGGCGAAGGCGTCTTTCTCGCCGGTGTGCCACTTGCCCTTGATGAACTGGACGACACCGACGCGCTTGCCGTAGCCGAGCATCCGCAGCGCCAGCCCGAAGGCGGCCGTGGTCTTGCCTTTGCCCGGGCCGGTGTTGACGATGAGCAATCCCTTCTCGACCGTCTTGCTCGCCACCTCGGCATCCTGCACCGCCTTGCGCTTGGCCATCTTGGCGCGGTGGCGCTCTTCGTCCTTATCGTCGATATCGGTCATATCATTTCACCTTGAGCGGCAGCCCCGCCACCATCAGCAGCACCGTATCGGCAATCGCCGCGACCTGCTGGTTGAGCCGGCCGGCGGCATCGCGAAAGCGGCGCGCCAGTGCATTGTCCGGCACGATGCCTTGTCCGACTTCATTGGACACCAAGAACCAGGGTCCGCGCGGCCGCGACAGCACCTCCGCCAATCGCCGGCATTCCAGCTCGAAATCGTGTTCGGCCAGCATATGGTTGGTCAGCCACAGCGTCAGGCAGTCGACAAGCACCGGCCGATCGTCCGGCAAGGCGGCAAGCGCGCCGGCGAGATCGAGCGGTGCGTCGATGGTCGTCCAGCCTTCGCCGCGCCGCGACCGGTGCAACGCGATGCGCTCACGCATCTCGTCATCATAGGCTTGCGCCGTGGCGATATAGGTCCAGGGCGGCGGCAAGGCGGTTGCCAAAATTTCGGCGTGGGG
>NZ_RZRW01000091.1:0-14126 GCF_003998745.1 Mesorhizobium sp. M7A.F.Ca.US.014.04.1.1
GTGCAGAACGGGCGTTCCTAACTTCGAGGCCCGGTTCAAGGAGAAAAAATTGCCGACACCTCATGAAGCCCTGATCTATCTGATGGTCATCACCTCGGCCTCCGACCGCGACATGACCGATGTTGAACTGGCGCGGATCGGCGAGGTCGTCCGCTCCTGGCCGGTGTTCGAGGACTTCAACCACGACAGGCTGGTCGGCGTCGCCCAGGGCTGCCAGAAGCGCCTGCACGAAAAGGATGGGCTGGAGGGCGTGCTGGCTGAAGTCGCCGAGGTCTTGCCCGAGCGGCTGCGCGACACCGCCTATGCCGCCGCCTTCGAGGTTGCCGCCGTCGACCTCGAAATGCGCATGGAAGAGGTGCGGGTGCTGCAGCTGATCCGGCGTCAGCTCGATCTCGACACGCTGACGGTTGCTGCCATCGGCCGCGCGGCCAAGGCGCGGCTGCGTACCCTGACCTGAAAGTCCTTGGCTTTAGAAAAAACTGACGGGGAAATAGCGCAGATAAAATTCGGCGAACGTGCCTTTCATTGAAATTTCCTGCAGCGCGTAGTCGATCGCTGCGGCCAGCGCCGGATTGTCAGCCTTGGTGGCGATGGCCATGCCCGTGCCCAGATATTCGGGCGCCAGATAGGGCCCGCCGGCAAAGCGGCAGCAGCCCGCCGCGTCCGAGCCGCCCAGCCAGAAAGCCAGGCGCATGCCGTCGCCGAAGGCGGCGTCGACCTTGCCGGCCTTGAGATCGGCATACAGTTCTTCCGGCCTGTCGAAAGGGACGACCTGGACCGTGTTGAAATAGTCGCGCAGCATGCGCTCATGCGCCGAGCCTGATATCACGCCGACACGCTTGCCGTGCAATTTGTCAAAGACGGGCTCGGTCAGCGCCTTGCCCTTCGGCATGATGAAGCGCGCCGGAAACTGCAGATAGGAGCGTGAGAAGGCGTAGGTCGCGCGCGATTCCGGTGTGGCGGCGATGCCGGCGATGATCGCCTCGCCTTCGCCTTTCCGCAGTGCGCCTTCCAGCTCGGCCCAGGGCAGGGCCTGGATCTGGCATTTTTCGACAATGCCAAGCTCGGCGCAGATGGCGCGTGCCAGATCGATGTGGAAGCCGGACAGCTTTCCCGCACCGTCGAGGAAGTTGAAAGGCGGGAAGTCCGTGGTGGTGAGGAATCTCAGCCGGGGCAGCTTCGAAAGGTCTGGCTTGGGCAGCCGCTCCTTGGCATCCCACAGCACCGGAACCTGAGGCGCCGCGGCGCGCGCACCGTCGGCGAACGACAGCAACCCGATCAGCATCGCAAAGGCGAAGGACCTCCACCGGAACGCCAAGATAAAACTCCGCCACAGTCGTGCTCGCACCGGTTTTGGTACGAAAATGGTACAGGCACAATGGTTTTTGATTTCAACACGCCGATTTCAGGATATGATTTAGCCGGTTTGCAAATCAGCTTCGGTCGCCTCGATGAGAGGGAGCCACAAAATAAGTATGCGATTTGCAATCCGTGGTCGGTGGCGAAGTGTAAATCAGGCACGCATCATTGGCCGCAATGCACAAGGCAACATGGGGTTGATGTTGCGATGGGTCAGTTCGATCGCACGCTGGAATACATAGACCAACTGCAGCACGCCGCAACGGCGGCGGCGGTCTGCGAAAGGCTGCTGGGCATAACATCGGATTTCGGTCTCACCGCACTGATGGCGGGAACCGTCCCGCAGCCAGGCACGCCGGCCGGCCAGCAAAAGCAGCATGTGCTTCTCTGCGATTGGCCTGGCGAGTGGCTGGAGCGCTATGTCGCGCGCAACTATGTCGATCATGACCCGGTCGTCAGCCATATGAAACAGTTGCAGGCGCCCTTCCAGTGGCACGAAGCGTCCCAAGGCATCCGCATAGACAAGAGCAGCGGCGAGGTGATGGGCGATGCCGGCGCCTTCAAACTGCGCGATGGGTTGGCCTTTCCGCTGATCACGCTCGACGGCCAGATCGTCATGGTGTCGCTGGGCGGCGAGGCCGTGGAATTGTCCGCCGCCGAATTCGGCCAGGTGTCGCTGGTCTCGACCTACGCGGTTGGCCGCGCCATGCAACTCCACACCATGGCGAACAGGACCATCGATCATATCGTGCTGACGCCGCGCGAGCGCGAATGCCTGCAATGGGCCGCCGTCGGCAAGTCCGAATGGGAGATTTCGCAAATCCTCGGCATTTCCGAACACACCTCGGAGAAACATCTTCTTAACGCCAAAAGCAAACTAGGTGCCGTCAACAGGGTGCAGGCCGTCGCGGAAGCGATACGGCGCGGCTACATTAGTTAGGTCGGCCGTGCCGACCTGAAATCCTTGCCTACGCGATCACGCAATTTTCTCATCAAAGCACGGCCGTATCTTCCTCTGAACGCAGGAGACGGCGGAATGCTTTTTTCCCTTACAACCCAGGAATTGATGGAACGTCCCGACCTTTGGGAGGCCGTCCATCGTTTGCGCTACAAGATATTCGTCGAGGAGATGGGGTGGGATGACCTCAGACGCCCCGACGGGCTCGAACTCGACCAGTTCGATCACGACGAGGCGGTCCATCAGATCGTCATCAGGGGCGGTGAAGTGGCGGGTTATCAGAGGATGTTGCCGACGACGCGGCCACATCTGCTGACCGAGGTCTTGACCGATCTTTCCGAAGGAACGCCGCCGTCGGGTCCAAACATCTGGGAATTGACCCGCTATGCGGTGGCTCCCGGTTTTCGCGATGGCCGTCGCGGCGTTTCGACCGTCGGCACCGAACTGATTGCCGGTTTCGTCGAGTGGGGGCTGAAGCGCGGCGTCGACAAGGTGATCATCGAGTTCGAGCCGATGTGGGTGCTGCGCGCCTTGCAACTGCATTTCCTGGCGACCCCGCTTGGCTATCAGCGCACCTATGGCAACCAGCAGGTGGTCGCCACCTTGCTGACCTTCAACGAGCACACACTCGATGTGGTGCGGTCGCGCCGCAATCATTTTGCTCCCGTGCTGGCCAGGGGATATCCCGACATGCTCGGGCAAAGGCGTGCGTCATGAGATCGGAGACAGTCATGAGCACACATCCGCAACCTGAACTTCGCAACCACACGCTGGTGGTCACCGTGTCGTCGAGTGACGGCCGGCCGGTGCTGGACAGGAGGGCCTATGAAAGCCTGGCAAGGACCTTCCATGAAGCAGCCGACAATGAGGAGGTTCGCGTCGTCGTCTTGCGCGGCCTGGCAGGCTGTTTCTGTCTGGGCGGCGACTTCTCCGAATTCCTCGACGCCACCAAGCACCAGAAACTGATCGCCGCCGTCACCGACCTGTTCCGCACGCTGGCGACGTTTCCAAAGCCCATCCTTGCCTGCGTCGATGGCGATGCCGTCGGTGTCGGCTGCACCATCCTGTTCCATTGCGACATGGTGATCGCGTCCGATGAGAGCACGTTCAGGGTGCCGTTCGTCGATTTCGGCCTGGTGCCGGATGCGGCGACCAGCATCCTGGCGCCGCAGAAGCTCGGCTACGCCGGTGCCTTCCGCTTCTTCTGCCTCGGCGACACGCTTCGCGCCGAAGATGCCAGGGCGCTCGGCCTGGTCGCGGAGATCGTGCCGGGAGGCACCGTCGAGGAGGCGGCCCTTGGTCGGGCAAGACAGCTCGTCAAGAAGCCGGTCGCCGCCCTGCTGCAGACGCGCGGCCTGCTGAAGGGGAACACCGAGGCCCTCTGCGATCGCATCGATCAGGAGATCTCGCTTTTCCAGCAGGCGCTGCAGGATGATACGACGCTGCGGCGATTGCAGCGTATCGCCAGGCTGGCGGCTTAAGCATCATGATTGCGTCGCGCGGTTCCTGCCGCGCGACGCAAAAAAGCGTCAATCCTGTTTTCCCAGGAATGACGGCCCTTCGCCGATGATCTTCTTGTCTTCCTTGCCGATGATTTCGAGATCGCGCCCCTCATAGGGCAGAGACGACAGGATGCGCCGCATGACCGCAAGCCGCGCGCGCCGCTTGTCATTGGCCCGTACGATGATCCACGGCGCGAATTCCTTGTGGGTGCGCTCGAACATTGTGTCGCGCACCTTGGTGTAGTCGTCCCACTTGGTGATGCCCGCAACGTCGATGGGCGAAAACTTCCAGCTCTTCAGCGGGCTGTAGCGGCGGTCGTGGAAGCGCTCGAGCTGCGTTTCCCGGCCGATGTTCAGCCAGAATTTGAAGAAGTGAATCCCCTCGTTGGAGATCATCCGCTCGAAATGCGGCGTCTCGTCGAGAAACTGCTCGTGCTGCTGCGGCGTGCAGAAACCCATCACCGGCTCGACGCCGGCGCGATTGTACCAGGAGCGGTCGAAGGTGACGAATTCGCCTGAAGTCGGGAAGTGGTCGACATAGCGCTGGTAGTACCATTGCCCCAGTTCGGTCGGGGTCGGCTTGGTCAGCGCCACGTTGCGTGCCGTGCGCGGATTGAGGTACTGGCGCACCACGAAGATCGTGCCGCCCTTGCCGGCAGCGTCGCGGCCCTCGAACAGCGCCATCACCCGTTTGCCGGTCGACTGCAGCCAGGCCTGCGCCTTGACCAGCTCGATCTGCAGCTTCTCGAGCGTCTCGTCATACTCATCACTTTTCATCTTCTTGTCGTAGGGATAGCCGCCGGCAGTCAGCTTGTTGTCCTCGACCCAGTCGGGAAGCACGGGGTTTTCGATGTCGAACTCCCGTTCCTTGCCGCCGATCCTGATCTTCAGCGGCCCCGAAGTTGGCGCGGCGGGACTTTCCTTGGCTTTTTTCATCGAGACGAACCCTTTCCAGCTTCCGGACTCATGCTATGGGGAGCCTCCGGAACGGTCTAGTGGAAGTTTTTCCGCCACCGTGGACCGGGTGCGAAGGCATGGGGTGCGGGCCCGCGGGCAGATGGCTGACCTGGACACAGAGCAGAGAGGCATCGCGCAAACCATGGCCGCACGGCTGTGGAACAGCCGCTGGCTGCTTGCGGCCGGCGTCGTCGCGGTCGTCGCCGTTTATGCCTTGGCCGGGATTTCAGCCTATGTCGTCCTCGCGGCGCTGCTGTTGCTATTTGCAGCGGCAATACTGCCGGCCGCCGGCGCGCGCCAATCCACTGGCAGCGGAGCCGCCATCGAGGCCACCGGCCTGCAGAGGCTCTCGGGTGAATATCTGGCCGCCGCCGTCGCCGATCCGCTGATCATCTTCGACCGGGCTGCCACCATCGTCCATGCCAACGCCGCCGCCTTCGCCGCTTTCGGCGGCATCGCGCCAGGCATGTCGCTGTCGCTGAAATTCCGGGCGCCGGAAATGCAGGCTCTGCTGGATGGCGTGCTATCGGGCGATGTCGCCTCCGATATCGTCGACTATACGGAGAAGCTGCCGGTCGAACGGGCTTACCGGGTGAGCGTGTCCTCGGTCGGTCACGCCACCGATCTCTATGTGCTGGTGTTCAAGGACCAGAGCGAAACGCGCAGGATCGACCGCATGCGCGCCGACTTCATCGCCAATGCCAGCCACGAACTGCGCACCCCACTTGCCTCCATCGCCGGCTTTATCGAAACGCTGCGCGGGCCAGCCCGCAACGACGCGGCGGCGCGCGACCAGTTTCTGCAGATCATGCAGAGCCAGACCGGCCGCATGGCGCGTCTGATCGACGATTTGTTGTCGCTGTCGCGGCTCGAGATGAAACCCTATCTGAAGCCGGGAACCGAGGTGGACCTGCGCCAGACCGTCGACAGCGTCATCGACTCGCTCGGACCGCTGGCCAGCGAAAACGCCGTTGCCATCGAGCGGCGCTACGCCGACGGACCGCTTCATGTGCCTGGCGATCGCGATGAGCTTTTCCAGGTTTTCGAGAACCTCCTGGAAAACGCCTGCAAATACGGGCAGTCGGGTGGGCGCGTGGTTGTATCCATAGCGCATAGCGATGCCGGACCAGAGCCGGGCATCGACGTGACGATCAGGGACTTTGGCCCTGGCATTCCCGAGGAGCACATTCCGCGCATTACCGAGCGCTTCTACCGCGTCGATGTCGAGACCAGCCGGACCCAGAAAGGCACCGGCCTCGGCCTGTCGATCGTCAAGCATATCCTGACGCGCCACAACGCCCGGCTTTCGATCAAGTCCGAAGTCGGCAACGGCGCGGCATTCTCGGTTCATTTGCCGGCGCACTGATATCGCCCTAATTCAAGGGCACTGTTTCTTTTTTCTGTCATCCGGCTAGCGTATCAGCGGGGATTCGAGGAAACGACTCAAAATCAAAACACCCCGTGGGAAGGCATTTGCCATGCAGTCCGTGCACATCGTCAGCGCTTATGACGAGGAGTTGAAATATCTGTCGAAGCGCATCGCCGCGATGGGTGGCCATGCCGAGCGCATGGTCGAACAGGCGGTCACCGCTCTCGTCAATGCCGACCCGGGCCTTGCCCAGAAGGTCATCCGCGACGATACCGTACTGGACGAGGGCCAGCGCGAAATCGACGACAAGGCGATCATCATCATTGCCAAGCGTCAGCCGATGGCGGCGGATTTGCGCGAGATAGTCGGGACCATCCGCATCTCCGCCGACCTCGAACGGGTTGGCGATCTCGCCAAGAACGTTGCCAAGCGGGTTGTCGCCGTCACCGACGGACGCCAGCCGACCAGCCTGTTCCGCGGCCTCGAGGCTCTGTCCAACCTGGCATTGACCCAGCTCAAGGAAGTGCTCGACGTCTACGCGTCCCGTTCGGTGGAGAAGATCGGCTTCGTGCGCGATCGTGACGACCAGATCGACGCCATGTACACATCGCTGTTTCGCGAATTGCTGACCTACATGATGGAAGATCCGCGCAACATCACGCCCTGCACGCATCTGCTGTTTTGCGCCAAGAACATCGAGCGTATCGGTGATCACGCCACCAACATAGCCGAGACCATCTACTACATCGTCACCGGCGATCAGTTGCCGGCTGAGCGGCCCAAGGGCGACAAGACCGACAAAATCAGCCTTTCCGAGACGCAGCCGGTGAAGTGAACGCCGCCTCTCGAACCGTCACCCGATTTACGATAAGCTTTCCGGGCTTTGCCTCTATCCTCGTCCGTGGATTTGCTCCGGGAGGTCGTGATGGAAAATGTTCGGAACCTGACCCCGGCGCCTGCGCCGATATCCGGCATTATCGCTTGCGGCGTTTACACCGCGGGCCGCCGCATCGCCGACATTCCCATCGAGGAAGCCGGCGAATGGGCAAAAAAATCCGGTCACGTCGTCTGGATCGGCCTGTTGGAGCCCGACCGTAACCTGTTGCTGCGCGTCCAGGCGCAGTTTCACCTGCATGAGCTGGCGATCGAGGATGCCGAGCACCCGCACCAGCGGCCGAAGATCGAGCAATATGGCGACGCCTTGTTCATCGTCGCCCGCACCGCGCAGCTGATCGAGGGCCGGGTCACCTTCGGCGAGACCCATTTGTTCGTCGGCTCAGGCTACATAGTCAGCGTCAGGCACGGTCCCTCGACGTCCTATGCCGCCGTTCGTCAGCACTGGGAAAGCTGCCCGCACTCGCTGGCCAAGGGCGAGGATTTCGTCCTCTATGCCATCCTCGATTTCATCGTCGACAATTACATGCCGGTGCTCGAGCAGATCGAGGACGAGGTCGAGGCGATCGAGGACAAGGTTCTGCTGAAGCCGATGACCGCTCCCGACATAGAGCGGCTCTATATGCTGCGCCGCGATCTCCTGCGCCTGCGCAATGCCGCGCTTCCGCTGGTCGAAGTCTGCCGAAGGCTGACCAGCGCCGAGCTGCCGCAGATCCACACCGCCATGCATCCGCTGTTCCGCGACGTCACCGATCACATCCGCACCGTTCAGGAGAAGATCGACAGCCTGCGCGAGGTGCTGGCATTCGCTTTCGAGGCGAGCTTGCTGGTCGGCCAGAGTCAGGAAACGGCCAACACCAAGAAGCTCGCTTCCTGGGCCGCAATCCTGGCGGTGCCGACGGCGCTCGCCGGCATTTACGGCATGAACTTCAGCGACATGCCGGAACTGAAGATGGAATACGGCTATCCGGTGGTTCTGGCCACGATCGCGCTGATCTGCGCGTTTCTGTATTGGCGGTTCAGGAAGAATGGCTGGTTGTGAAGTAGGGCAGTAGGGCAGTAGGGCAGTAGGGCAGTAGGGCAGTAGGGCAGTAGGGCAGTAGGGCAGTAGGGCAGTAGGGCAGTAGGGTGGCATTTCGTGAGCGCGACTTTCCGCGCACATACTGCCCTACTGCCTTACTCCCCTATTCCCTTATCTACCTGCTCCGCCGCCGCTCCGATGCCGGCTGGAATGCCACGCGGGCGTGGTACTTGCAGTAGGGACCGGTTTCGGCGGCATCGTTGCCGCAGAAATGGAAGTCCTCTGAAAGCGGATCGCCGTTCGGCCATTTGCAGGTCCGCTCGGTCAGCTCGACCAGCTGCAGATGCCGCGAGATCGGCAGCACGACATTTTCGACCGGGCGGATGTAATGGCGTGCCACGGGTTCGGCGTCGAACTGCGTCTGCAAAGCGGTCGCGCCGACCGATGTCGTGACATGGCGTGCCGTGGTTGCGGCGCGTGATACCGATTTCTGGACAGTCGATCCTTGCGCTGCCTTCTTCTGGCGTGTTGGCGTGGCGGTCGAGCGACCGCGGCCCGACAGTTTCAGCCGATGCACCTTCCCGATGACCGCATTGCGGCTGACCCCTCCAAGCTGCGCAGCAATCTGGCTTGCGCTCAGACCCTCCGACCACAGTTTTCTCAAGAGTTCTACCCGCTCGTCAGTCCAGTTCATGAGACCGCGCTCCTCTAAGCGTGCGGCAATCGGAATCCTTCTCCCGACCCGGCAACATTTGCCAGGGCAGACACCACATATATCTGGTGATTAGGTCCGCCGCACGAAATCTAGTTATTTCTCGACTACAACTACTCTATGCGCTGACTCGGTGACAAGAGTCCCAAGTGCAACACGAATCGGTTTTTTCGGTTTTCCCCAACTTGCCCGGTCGCTTATGAGCCGGCGTCCCGTCGGGGGGCTTGCCGCGCGCCACTACGCGACGTTTTCGTTGACTTCATGGCCGAAAAACAGGATAAGCCGCACAGGCCGCCGCTTTGGCGGCTTTTTTGATTTTCCGGTACCGGAGACGCATATAATGAGCGGTTCGGCGCTTTACGAGACCTTTGCTCGCGCACCCCTGGCCTTCGACCACGGGGAAGGCACATGGCTGATTACCGACAAGGGCGAGCGATATCTCGATTTCGCCGGCGGCATCGCCGTCAATTCGCTGGGCCACAGCCATCCGCACCTGGTCGCCGCACTCACCGAGCAGGCAGCCAAGCTGTGGCATGTCTCCAACCTCTACGAGATCCCCGGGCAGAGCCGGCTTGGCGAACGGCTGGCCGACGCCACCTTCGCCGACAAGGTGTTCTTCACCAATTCCGGCGCCGAGGCGCTGGAATGCGCGATCAAGACGGCGCGGCGCTACCATTTCGTCAAAGGCCATCCCGAGCGCTTTCGCATCATCACCTTCGAAGGCGCCTTCCATGGCCGCACGCTGGCGACCATCGCGGCTGGCGGCCAGTACAAGTATCTCGAGGGCTTCGGCCCCAAGGTCGAAGGTTTCGACCAGGTCGGCTTCGACGACATTGACGCCGCCGAAAAGGCGATCACGCCGGAGACGGCCGCGATCCTGATCGAGCCGGTGCAGGGCGAGGGCGGTATCCGCCCGGTGCCGACGCAGTCGCTGAAGCGGCTCAGGCAATTGTGCGAGCAGCACGGCCTGCTGTTGATCTACGACGAGGTCCAGTGCGGCATCGGCCGCACCGGCAAGCTGTTCGCACATGAATGGTCGGGTGTAACGCCCGACATCATGGCGATTGCCAAGGGTATCGGCGGCGGCTTCCCGATGGGCGCCTGCCTTGCCACGGATGAAGCGGCGGTCGGCATGACCGCCGGCGTGCATGGCACCACGTTCGGCGGCAACCCGCTTGCCATGGCGGTCGGCAACGCCGTGCTCGATGTCGTGCTGGAAGACGGCTTCCTCGAAGATGTCCAGCGCAAGGCGCTGCTGATGAAGCAGGGTCTGGCGTCGGTCGCCGACGAGTTTCCCGAAATCATCGAGGACATCAGGGGTGCCGGGCTGATGCTCGGCCTCAAATGCGCCATGCCCAACACCAAGGTGAACATGGCCTTGCGCGACCAGCACCTGTTGACGGTTCCGGCCGGCGACAACGTCATTCGCCTGTTGCCGCCGCTCACCGTCACCGACGCCGAGATCCATGACGCGCTCAACCGCATCCGCGCCGGCGCCAAGGGCCTGGCGGAGGCGATCGCTTCCGCCGCGGCGAAGTAATCCCGGAATCATTGCTGATGTCAGTTCGCCATTTCACCGATCTTTCCACCGTTTCCGAAGGCGACCTGCGCTTGATGCTGGACGACGCGGTGGTGCGAAAGGCGCGGCTCAAGGCCGGCGAGCGCACCAAACCGCTCGAAGGCAAGGTGCTGGCGATGATCTTCGACAAGCCGTCGACGCGCACGCGCGTCTCCTTCGACGTCGGCATGCGGCAGCTCGGCGGCGAGACCATCATGCTGACCGGCACCGAGATGCAGCTCGGCCGTTCCGAGACCATCGCCGACACCGCCAAGGTGCTGTCGCGCTATGTCGATGCGATCATGATCCGCACCACCTCGCATGAGCGGCTGCTGGAATTGACAGAGAACGCCACCGTGCCGGTGATCAACGGACTGACCGACGATACCCATCCCTGCCAGCTGATGGCCGATATCATGACCTTCGAGGAACATCGCGGTCCGGTAGCCGGCAAGACCATCGCCTGGACCGGCGACGGCAACAATGTGCTGCATTCCCTGCTCGAGGCCTCGGCCCGGTTCCGCTTCAACCTCAACGTCGCCGTTCCCGAAGGCAGCGAGCCGGCGCAGAAGCATATCGATTGGTCGCAGGCGCATGGCGGCAAGCTGCACTTCACCCGCTCGCCCGAGGAAGCCGTCGATCAGGCCGACTGCATCGTCACCGATTGCTGGGTGTCGATGGGCCAGGAGCATCGCGCCCGCGGCCACAATGTGTTCTCGCCCTACCAGGTCAATGCCAAGCTGATGGCGAGAGCCAAGCCGGACGCGCTGTTCATGCACTGCCTGCCGGCGCATCGCGGCGAGGAAGTGACAGACGAGGTTATCGACGGACCGCATTCGGTGGTCTTCGACGAGGCCGAGAACCGGCTCCATGCCCAGAAGGCCGTGCTTGCCTGGTGTCTAGGCGCTTGAAGTGTCTGGGCGCTTGATCCCTGGGAGCTTGATCTGCGGGCGTGTGATGCCTATTTGCGCCGCATCACGCAAATCAAGCGCGTTTCGACGCATGCGCCCCGGAGGGCGGCATGGCCGCGCCCTGGAGCTTTGTCATGTTGGAAACCTATCAAGTGACTGAACATCACCCCAAACTCGGCGAATTCGGCTATGCCGGCGACGATCACGTCGTGCCGTTCGAGGTCGGCCCTCTCGACGTGCGCGGCCGCACGGTCCAACTCGGGCCGATGCTGGACGCCATCCTCAGCCGCCACGATTATCCCGAGCCGGTCGCCCGCCTGCTGGCGGAGGCCTGTGTGCTGACCGTGCTGCTCGGCACTTCGCTGAAGTTCGAGGGCAAGTTCATCCTGCAGACCCGCACCGACGGACCCGTCGACATGCTGGTTGCGGATTTTTCCACGCCCTCGGCGCTGCGCGCCTATGCGCGTTTCGATGCCGACCGGCTGGAAGCGCTGGTCGCGGCGGGCGAAACCTCCCAACAGACGCTGCTCGGCAGTGGCGTGCTGGCGCTGACCATCGACCAGGGCGCCCATACGCAGCGCTATCAGGGTATCGTCCAGCTCGATGGCGAGACCCTGGAAGACGCGGCACGCACCTATTTCCGTCAGTCGGAGCAGATCCCGACGGATATCAGGCTGTCGGTGGCCAAGCTTTTGACGCCCGGTCCCGGCGGCGCCCGCGAGCAATGGCGCGCCGGCGGTATCCTGGCGCAGTTCCTGCCGCAGTCGCCCGAGCGCATGCGCGTCCCGGACCTGCCGGGCGGCGATGGCGATCCGCGTGAGGAGATCCACGATCCGGTCGACAATTCCTGGCAGGAGTTGCTGGCTCTGCTCGGCACCATCGAGCCGACCGAACTGATCGACCCGACGATCGGCGCCGAGCGGCTGCTCTACAGGCTGTTCCACGAGCATGGCGTGCGCGTCTTCGGCGGCGTTCCGGTCGCCGACCAGTGCTCGTGCTCCAGGGACAAGATCCGCGGCATCCTCGAGGGTTTTTCCGCCCAGGAGATCAAGGACAGCACCGAAGACGGCGGCATCCACGTCGCCTGCGAATTCTGTTCGAAGCAATATGATTTCGACCCGGCGGAATTTGCGGCCCAGTAGAGTAGAAACCACGCCTCACCGGTCGCTCCGCGGCCGGTGAGGCGAAATCAATTCACCGTCCGCCGCGTCCCCGGCAAGTCCAGCGAAAACGCCGGAATGGCGATGTCGAACGTCTCGCCCCGCTTGTTGCGCATCGTGTAATGCCCGACCATGATGCCGGACGGTGTCGAGAGCGGGCAACCGGACGTGTACTGGTAGCTGTCGCCGGGATTGAGTTCGGGCTGGTCGCCGACCACGCCGGGGCCGCGCACTTCCTCGACCCGGCCGGTGCCGTCGGTGATGTGCCAATAGCGCGACAGAAGCTGCACGAAATCGTCCGACTGATTGTCGATCGTTATCTGATAGCCCCAGACATAGCGGTTCTCCGAGGGATCCGAACGGTCCTCCAGATAGAACGGCCTGACCTGCACTTCGATGTTGCGCGTGACGGCGCTATACATAAGCGGCTCCAAAAAACGGTTCCAGCGGAACTTTCGGCGCTCCGTGCGGTTAGGTCAACCGATCGAAGCCTCCTCTGGCCGGCCTCGCGGGCAGGTGCCGACAAAGAATGTCATTTAAGTGACATATGACAATGATGGTGTGCGCGGACTGGTGACGCGCGACTCGGGCGCTCTGCTGAACTGTTGAAACCGGTCATCTTGCGGACCGGTTTTCCTGGAGTGACCGGATCTCGATGCAACTCACTCTCATAGCCGCCACGCTTTCAACCGTCCTCATCCTCTCGAATCTCGCCAGCATCGTGCTCGCCGTGTCGCGTCTGAGACGGCGTCGCACCATTGCGCCGCCGGCCGGCAAGCCGCGGCCGGTGTCGATCGTCGTGCCGTCGCGCGGCGTCGAGCCGTTCACGCAGGAGACGCTGGAGCGCGCCTTCTCGCTCGACTGGCCGCGCTATGAGCTGATTTTCTGCGTCGCCCATGCCGACGATCCGGTGATCAAATTGATAAACAGGACGATCGTCCGGTTTCCGAAAGTGCCGGCCTGGCTGCTTGTCGGCGATGACCGCATCAGCGCCAATCCGAAACTCAACAATTGCGTCAAGGGCTGGGAAGCGGCGCGGCACGACTGGGTCGTCCTGGCCGATTCCAACGTGCTGATGCCGAGGGACTACATCCAGCACCTGATGGCTGCCTGGCGGCCCGGCACCGGCCTTGTCTGCTCGACGCCGATCGGCTCGCGGCCGGCCGGCTTCTGGGCCGAGGTCGAATGCGCTTTCCTCAACACGCTGCAGGCGCGCTGGCAATATGCCGGTGAGGCGCTCGGCCTCGGCTTTGCCCAGGGCAAGAGCATGCTCTGGAACAAGCCGATGCTCGATGCCAATGGCGGCATCCGCGTGCTGGCCGCCGAGATCGCCGAGGATGCCGCTGCGACCAAGCTGGTGAACAGTCTCGGCCTGCGCGTCAATCTCGTCGCCGCCCCCTTCGAGCAGCCGCTTGGCCGGCGCTCGTTTGACGAGATCTGGTCGCGTCAGGCCCGTTGGGCGCGCCTGCGCCGCGTCACTTTCCCGCTGTTCTTCGCACCCGAAATCCTGACGGGCGCCGTGGTGCCGCTGGTGCTTGCGCTGATTGCAGCGGCAAGCGCCGGCTTCAGCCTCTGGGCAACCGCCCTTGCCGTGCTGGCGGCCTTCTATCTTCCGGAGTGCGCCCTGGCCTGGTCCAAGGGCTGGTACCTGTCGCCACGCATGGTCGCCGCGATCATGGCGCGCGACCTGATCCTGCCGGCGATGTGGGGGCGCGGTCGGCTCGG
>NZ_RZRW01000910.1:0-1597 GCF_003998745.1 Mesorhizobium sp. M7A.F.Ca.US.014.04.1.1
CCTATGGTGCGGAACCAGCGGCTCCAGTGCGGCGGCTCGGTGGCCGAGCCATCGAGCCCACGCGTCACCGGGTGGCGCTGGCCGAGTTCGGTGAGGCGCGGATAGAAGGCCTTGTCGACAACTTCGCCGGTCGGCATCGCCGGCAGGGCGGCCATCAGCGGCGTGCGCGCGATCGAGCTTTCGCCGGCATATTCGGGGCCGGCCGCGATCAGCAGCGCGCCGCCCTTTTCGACATATTCGGAGATGTAGTCGTAATAGAGGATCGGCAGCACGTCGCGGTGCTGGTAGCGGTCGAAGATGATGAGGTCGAAATCCTTGATCTTCTCGACGAACAGTTCGCGGGTCGGGAAGGCGATAAGCGACAATTCGTTGATCGGCGTGCCGTCCTGCTTTTCCGGCGGCCGCAGGATGGTGAAATGGACAAGATCGACCGAGGCGTCGGATTTCAGCAGGTTGCGCCAGGTGCGCTCGCCGGCATGCGGCTCGCCGGAGACGAGCAGCACACGCAGGTTCTCGCGAATGCCGTCGATCAGTGCGATGGCGCGGTTGTTGGTGTCGGTCAGTTCGCCTGGCTCGCGATCGATGGCGAGTTCGACGATGTTGCGGCCGGCGCCCGGAATGGTGACCTGCAGCGGCATGGCCTGGCCAACGGTGGCGTGCTCGACGGCGACCTGCTCGCCATTGACCGAGACGCGCACATCGACCGGGCCAGTCTCGTTTTCGGTCGAGATGACGCGGTAGGTCATGTCGAGCGGCTTGCCAACAAGGCCGAAGCGCGGCGCGTTCTCGAAGCGGATGCGGCGGTCCTTTTCGTGGTCGTTGCCGGTGATCAGCGCATGCAGCGGGGCGTTGAAATCTGGCGCGCCCGGCGGCGCGTCATGGACCTCGCCATCGGTGATCATGATCGCGCCGCCGATGCGTGACGGCGGCACGTCGCGGAAGGCGCCTTCAAGCGCGCCGAACAGCCGTGTCTCGGTGCGCTCTTCGGCGGCCTCGGATTTGCCGGCCTCGACGACGCGCACGTCGAACTGCTTGAAGCGGCCAAGCCGCTGCTGCAGCCCGGCCAGCGCCTCGTCGGTCTGCTTGGTGCGATCGCCGATATCCTGGCTCTGGCTGCGGTCGACGACGAGGGCGACAACGCTTTTCAGCGGCTCGCGCTCCTCGTTGAGGAACACCGGGTTGAACAAAGCGGCGGCGAGCGCCAAAAGGGCGATGAAGCGGAAGACCGAGCCGCGCTGGCGAAACCACAGGCCGACAAGCGCCAGCAGCGCCAGCGGCACCAGCGCCAAGGCCAACAGGGGCCAGGAGATCAGCGGTTCGAAGGAAATCGACCAGTTCATCCCTTACCCTCCTCTTTTTGGGGAGGGTTTATCCGCGACCGGAGGGAACCAAACAAACTCATCTTACTGCCCCAGCCGTTCGAGCAGTATGGGCACGTGCACCTGGTCGGATTTGTAGTTGCCGGTCAGCATGTACATCATGATGTTGACGCCGGCGCGCAGCGCGTAGACGCGCTGCATCGGGTCCGCCGGTACGGTCGGCAGCAGCGGATCGCCATTCTCGTCGACCGCCCAGGCGCCGGCAAAATCATTGGCGG
>NZ_RZRW01000911.1:0-1595 GCF_003998745.1 Mesorhizobium sp. M7A.F.Ca.US.014.04.1.1
CCCCGATGAGAAAAAAGCCTTTCACATCTGAAACCCGCAGCCGCCGATTGCAGCTCAAGCCGAATGCAGGCCTTCACTGCACCAAAAAAGTCCGCTACACATAAGGCATGGTGCATTCATGGCCTTGCGGACGGGCGAAGCCGTGAGGCGATACTCGCCCACGCCTCGACCAGTCACGGCACAGCGGATTGAGCGAGTACTCGACCGCGTCGCCGAAATCATTGTGGCACGAGGTGACCATGGTGAGGCATGGCTCCCGTTATACGACCACTTGGAACGCGCCTTGCAGGACCACTGGGCGAAGGAAGAACGTCTTGCCGCAGTGCGTCAGCGGGTCATACGGTCCCAGGATCGAGCGGCCACACGATCTTCATAGTTCCTGTTGCCACATCTTCATGTCGCCGTCCTCGCCATATTTCGGCCGGTAGATCGGGTAGCCCATCAACATGCGCCGAAGCTCCTCGCCGAGCCTACCGTTCTTCATGCGGTCTTCGAACGAGTGGCGCGCAGTGAATAGACAGTGTGTATTGTTCTCGACGGTCGCCGACCGCGTCAACAGATGGTGATTTGGCAGGCTCGCCTATCGTGCTCTCGGCTAGTCCGCAGGATCGTGCCGAGGAGCTCGGCGACCAATATCTCTGCGAGAGGCTGATAAACAAATCCAGAGACACGGCATGGGCGGTATCGGACACGCGCTGCTTGTGGATTTCGCCCAGCATCAACGATGCCTACAAGGCATCGTCAGCAGCCTCGCGAAAATCTCTGGCGTGCGGGATTTTATACGGTCAGTGGTGTCGAGGGCGCGGCGCACGAACACGCAGCTCTCGTCTCTGACCCCTCTGAGCACACGGCGATAGTAATGGAAATGATCGCCCCTCCGTTGAAAGAAGCGGTCGGGAGATGCTCTCCGCGTCGTCTTCCCACGTCTGGGATGCACCATTTGGAAACAGCCGCAAGGCCGACTGCCTGAGCGTGCGGATCACGCGGCCGCAGCTCAGGGCGCAGCAGTCCGCGTTGCCCACCCCCCACTTAGCAGCCCTGTGCCTTCAGGGACCGGACCATCCGCACGACAACAGGGTCATATGGTTTCTTTTCCGATTTCCTGTAATTAATTATGAAAAGCGCGGCGCGGTCGCCGCAGACCGTGATTGCGCGGACATAGCGGATCTCGCCATTCTTGACACCCGAGTAGCTTGCCCATCTGGATGTTATGCGCCGATAGGTCAGTCGCCAACCGGACTTTTTGTCCTCTATCATGCGGTGCTCGATCTCGGCGCGAAAACTGGCTTTGCCCAATCGTCCGCCCCAAACGACTAGGGACGCTTCTCTCGGCCCCAGAAAAGCCGCGCCTTGATCCGAGTGCTGGGTGAGGACGAAACCTGGAGGAATATCGAATGTAAAGCCAAGCTGCCGGACGCCAAAGGGCTGCCATGCTTCGGCCCGAAGCAATGTGGTGCAATAGAGACAGACTGTAAGGCCCAGCAAGAAGTGTCGCATCGCGCTGATTTAGCGTCGGCTAACATGGCGACCAGACCGACATGGGGTCCGAGACGTAAAATGTGCAGTTCAAAGCGGGCTTCCCTCCGCGTCAGTGC
>NZ_RZRW01000912.1:0-1587 GCF_003998745.1 Mesorhizobium sp. M7A.F.Ca.US.014.04.1.1
ATCTTGCGCCAGAAGTCCCTGGTCGTGCGGCTGCGTCCCCTGCCCGTGGGCGCGGCATCGCTTGCTGGCCCTTTCGCCAGGTCATGCTCCATCGAAGTCAACCGGCAGCCTTGTTGTCGGGGTCCAGCAGCCGGTGCAGATGAACGACGAAGTAACGCATGTGAGCGTTGTCCACGCTGGCTTGCGCCTTGGCTTTCCACGCCGTGTGCGCGGATTGATAGTCGGGATAGATGCCGACGATGTCGAGCCCGTCGAGATCGCGGAATTCGGTGCCGCCAAGCTTCTTCAGTTCGCCACCGAACACCAGATGCAAAAGCTGTTTCTTTCCGTCTTCCGCGGCCATGTCGGTCCTTCACATATCGTGAGTTTGTCACAGGTCTAGACCAAAGCCGCCGACTTTGGAACCTTTAGGGCGAGATGAATTCATCTCGCCGGGGAAAACGCTTTCACGTGTCCAGACCGGCGATGACGCCGGCGAGCACGGCCAGCAATTCACCGCTGCCGGCAGCAAGGGCGCCGTGACGAGTCACCTCGCCGGCATAAAGTGGAGCGCGGCCATGCTGGTCGAGCAGCTGGCCGCCGGCCTCGCGCAGGATGAGGTCGGCCGCCGCAATGTCCCAGTCATGCGCGTTCGGCTTGACGAAAGTGGCGTCCAGCGCGCCATTGGCGATCATGGCCAGCCGATAGGCGAGCGAAGGGCTGTAAGGCGCCCGCTTCAGCCGCGCCTGCCATTCGGCAGGCATCAGGTCGGTCAACTGCTTCAGCCCGGAAATCTCGGCCGTTTCCGCCAGCTTGCGAACCGCAATGCGCTTGCCGTTGCGGAAAGCACCCTGGCCGGGCAGCGCCCAATAGGTCTCCTCCATCGCCGGGCATTCCAGCACGCCGGCCAGCGTGCGGCCATGCTCGACGACGGCGACGCTGACGCACCAGGTGCGCTGGCCTTCCAGGAAACCGCGCGTGCCGTCGATCGGGTCGACGACGAAGGTGCGGCGTGCCGAAAGCCGGACCGGATCGTCAACTGTCTCTTCCGACAGCCAGCCATAATCCGGCCGCGCCGCCAGCAATGTTTCGCGCAGATAGGCGTCGGCCGCGTGGTCGGCCTCGCTGACCGGTGATGTGCCGCCCTTCATCCAGACTTGCGGGCTGTTGCCGAAGTAGCGCATGGCGATCACCCCCGCCTCGCGGGCGGCATCGCGCAGCAGCGGCAAGTCTTCGGTGGCTCCGGCAGTGGTCAGGTCATGCTCCGGCAAGGGTCATGCCTTCGATCAGGAGCGTCGGCGCCGCGGTGCCGAAATTGCGGTCGAGGTCATCGGCCGGCACCATGTTGAGGAACATCGTCTTCAGGTTCGAGGCGATGGTGACCTCGGCGACGGGATAGGCCAGTTCGCCATTCTCGATCCAGAAACCGGAAGCGCCGCGGCTGTATTCGCCGGTGACCATGTCGACGCCCTGGCCGAACACCTCGGTGACGTAGAAGCCGGTCTTGAGCGATTTGATCAGCTCTTCCGGCGACCGCTCGCCGGGTTCGATGGCGAGATTGGTGGAGGATGGCGTAACGGAGGAGCCGCTGCGTGCGCCGCGGCCGTT
>NZ_RZRW01000913.1:0-1586 GCF_003998745.1 Mesorhizobium sp. M7A.F.Ca.US.014.04.1.1
GATGAGGACGACGCGAACATCAGCTGGGTTCGCAGCTTCTGGCAGGACGTGCAGCGCTACTCGACCGGGCGCCTCTATCTGAACTTCCCCGGCCATGGCGAAGGAGCGGACCTCGTACGCGACGCCTTGGGAGCCGAAGCCTATGGGAGGCTCGCCAAGATCAAGCACAGATACGATCCGGACAATCTGTTCCGCCTCAACCAGAACATCCTGCCAATGCACTAACGCACAATTCAAGTCGGCGTACGGTAGCGACTCTCGCCTGGGCATTTGCCAAGTCACGAACGGCTTACGATCATTCGCCGAAATCCGAGCTCCCCGCACGCGCTGGATGATGATCAGTCTTCGCAGCGCGAAACCGTGCTAGTTTTGGACTGCGGCTTCGTGCTTGAGGGGAACCGGCTTGAATAGCTCGCCGCCTACAACGTTCGTACTCAACGGCGTGACCGCCGACGTGAGTAGGGAGACCTTGCGCGACCAATTCAACAGGACAATCGCAGTTCGCCACCAGACCTTCGCGTACCTCGCCACCTTCTGGAGAACGCTGATCGCGTCATCACCAAGGACGAGTTGATGAAGGCGGTCTGGAACGGGCTAGCCGTCACCGATGACAGCCTGGTCCAATGCATTCACGAGATCCGTGCGGCGCTCACGACAGTCGCCAGGCCGTCGTGCAGACAGTGCCGAGGCGCGGTTACAGGTTGGTCCTTCCCTCAAATGCCGGACAAGAATGATTACAATTCTGGCGGCAGAATTGGCCGCCGAGGTCCGGCCGGCAGGCCAGGATGAGCGGAGCATTGCTGCACCTACCCCGGCCTACAGGCAGGTCCTTGATCGGCTACTGATAGAACATGCCGGTCGTCTCTTTGCGGCGTCGATGAGACAGTACTTGCGGAGTTTGCTGGCCCTGTGCAGACAATCGTTCACAGCTATGGATGCAAATCACACCTTCCAGAACGGCTTTTGAAGTTCCGCCTCGACGGCAGCCAGGGTGAGACCGACGTCGTCGATCCGCTGAGGCCCATCTTCCGCCAGTCGCTTCAGTTCCTCGCGATAGTACTTGCGCTCGCGCCAGACCGCGACCAGGCCGCGCAGGGCGAAGAGTCTCGCCCAGACCGATACCGGTTCAGTCGTCCACGTCGGCTGTTCGCTCCAGAGAGACTGGTAGAGTCTTGAGGTAAGAGAAAGCTGCGTGCTCATTTGGCTCGTCCTTTCTTGGTGCTGCTAAAATCGATAACGCTACTTTGGCGGATGAGCGGACCTGCGTACTAAAGCGCGGCCGAAACTGTTCCGAAAAATTCCGAAACGTTTAATATGGCGGGATGCAACGGGTTCACCTCACCTTTGGTCCGTTCGTGCTCGACCCTGAGAAGGGGACGCTCCTGCGACATGAAATACCGATCTCCATCGGGCATCGCGGCATCACGCTGCTCGCCACGCTTGCGGCCCGGCCCGGCGACATCCTGACCAAGGCCGAGCTGATGGAAGCTGCCTGGCCGGGCCTGGCGGTCGAGGAAAGCAATCTCACCGTCCAGATTGCGACGCTGAGGAAGGCGCTCGGCCCCACCGACCAAAGTGGCGAATGG
>NZ_RZRW01000914.1:0-1586 GCF_003998745.1 Mesorhizobium sp. M7A.F.Ca.US.014.04.1.1
CACCGGAGACGCCACCTCTGGCACCAGCGCTGCCTCCGCAGCCACGGCCCCATCATGCAGCCCAACCCGCAGCGCCGCGCCCGCCAGATGGTCGCGCATCGCCGCTTGCGCACCCTCCACATCGCCGGCACGGATAGCGGACAGGATGCGCCCGTGTTCGCCGAGCGTGATGCGGGCCATGTCGTCCGATTTCTGCTGGTTGCCGGCGGCGAGGATGCTTTCTCGAACACGCTCGGAAACGAAGCCGAGGAACTGGCCCATGTAGCCGTTGCGCGTCGCCTCGGCGACGGTGCGGTGGAACTCAAGGTCGCTGCGCAGCCAGGCGACGCTGCCATAGGGTGCCGCACGCATGCCGGCCAGCGCATCGTCCATCGCGGTGAGATCGGCCTCGGTGCGGCGCCTTGCGGCAAAGGCCGCCGCCTGCACCTCGAGGATGCCGCGCAGTTCGAACAGATTTCGGAACGAGTCGGCGCGCTGCAGCGCCTCATAGTCTATGGTCAGCACCGTTGGGTTGTTGCCCTCCACCACGAAGGCGCCGCGCCCCTGCTGCGACCAGATGCGGCCTTCCGAGCGCAACCTTGCGATCGCCTCGCGCACCACGTTGCGGCTGACGCCGAAGGTCGTCGCCAGCGCCTGCTCGGTCGGCAGCTGGTCGCCGGGCTTGAGGCGCCCCTGCGCGATCTCGCGCGAGATGGAACTCGCCACCAGGGTGGAGAGATGCGGACCGCGATTGACCTTGTCGAGTTTCAGCGTCATCGCTCACCTATAGTCGACGGCGGATGCGGACGCCAGAATGCGGCCGTTGCTCAGGATATGGCGCGGATCGAATGCCTCCTTGATGCCTGCAGCAAGGTCGAGCGTCACCGGATCGATCCGTTCGAGAAACGCCTTCTGCTTGACCCGTCCGATGCCGTGCTCGGCGCTGATCGAGCCGCCATAGCGGTCGACGACGGCAAAGATCTCCGCCTCGGCCTGCTCGAACAGATGCTCGATCGCTTCAGCGCCCATGCCTTCCGGCGGCACCACATTGAGATGGATGTTGCCGTCGCCGACATGGCCGTAGGTGACGGCCAGCGCATCCGGGCGCGCCCGCTGCAATTCGAACAGCGCGTCGGTGACGAAATCGGCGAGCTTCGAGATCGGCACCGAAACGTCGGTGCGCAGGTAGCGGCCGCCGCGGCCCTGCCGCTCGACCATGATCTCACGATAGAGCCACAGCCGCTCGGCCTGAGCCCGCGTCGAAGCGACGATGCCATCCTCGACGATATCGGCGACGCCGCCGAGAAAACCGAGAAGCATGGCGGAGAGGTCGATCAGCCCGCCGGAGGACACCTCGATCAGCACATAGGCCGGGTAGGGCTTGTTGAGCGGATCGGCAAAATCCTTGCCCTCGCGCATGGTGATCTCGATGCCGCCGCGCAGGATCAGTTCGAACGCGGTCAGCAGGTCGCTGCAGTCGCGCCGCGCCCGCGCATAGAGCGCCATCGCGTCCTCGACCGAGCGCAAGCCCACCAACGCGGTCTCGATCTGCGTCGGCTTGGGGAACAGCTTCAGCGCGGGAGCGGTGACGATGCCGAGCGTGCCTT
>NZ_RZRW01000915.1:0-1584 GCF_003998745.1 Mesorhizobium sp. M7A.F.Ca.US.014.04.1.1
CACGTTGAGGACGCGGCCGCCATTGGCCACCAGCGCGCCGCCATTGATGGCGGTGCCGGCGTGGAAGACCTGGACGCCGTCGCTTGCCGCGTCTTCGACGCCGCGGATGACCGAGCCTTTTTCCGGCGTGCCGGGATAGCCTCTCGCCGCCATCACCACGGTCAATGCCGCCTCGTCGCGCCAGCGCACCGAAGTATGTGCCAACTGGCCGTCGGTTGCCGCGTTGAGCAGGACCAGCAGATCATCCTTCAGCCGCATCATCAGCACCTGGCATTCCGGATCGCCGAAGCGGGTGTTGTATTCGATCAGCTTCGGCCCCTTGTCGGTGATCATCAGCCCGGCAAACAGCACGCCGGAGAAAGGCGCGCCCAGTTCGGCCATGCCGCGCATGGTCGGCTCGATGATCTCACGCATGGTGCGCTCGACCAGTTCCGGCGTCATCACCGGTGCCGGCGAATAGGCCCCCATGCCGCCAGTGTTCGGACCGGTGTCGCCGTCGCCGACGCGCTTGTGATCCTGCGCGGTGCCGAAGGGCAGTGCGGTGGTACCGTCGCAAAGACAGAAGAAGCTCGCCTCCTCGCCGGTCATGAATTCCTCGACCACAACTTCCGCGCCGGCGGCGCCGAAGGAACCATCGAAGCAGGCATCGAGGGCTGCCTGTGCTTCACTGAGCGTCATGGCGACGGTGACGCCCTTGCCGGCAGCGAGCCCGTCGGCCTTGATGACGATCGGCGCCCCGGTCTTTTCGACATAGGCCCTGGCCGAGGCCAGGTCACTGAAACGGCCATAGGCGGCGGTCGGGATGTTGTAGCGGGCGCAGAGGTCCTTGGTGAAACCTTTCGAGCCTTCCAGCTGTGCCGCTGCCTTGGAGGGACCGAAGACGCGGATATTTTCGGCGCGCAGATCGTCGGCAATACCGGCGACCAGCGGGCCTTCCGGACCGACCACGACGAGGTCGATTTTTTTCTCCCGGCAGAATGCGGTGACCGCGGCGTGATCGGCGATGTCGAGCTTGACCAGTTCGGCCTCGCCGCCAATGCCCGGATTGCCGGGGGCGGCATAAAGCTTCGTCAGCAGCGGCGACGCGGCGATCTTCCAGGCGAGCGCATGTTCGCGGCCGCCGGAGCCCAGAAGAAGAACGTTCATGGCCACCTCTTGATGCCGAAATTCTGCTCTGGCGGCCATCTGATGGCGTTTTCTGCGCTTCCCGTTCTACTGCGTGCAGTAGAACTGAGCTCACGGACCAAATGTCCGCTCCGCTGCGGTTCTCGAAACCACCACCATATGACTCGCCAGAGCGAATTTCGAAACAGTCTCTTGGAGACCCGCTATTGCTCTCCGGGCGACGGGTCAAGGCATCAGGGTGTTTAGATCGCAATTGCGCACGGGAACGTTATCCCCGCAGAAAATTGGCGGCGGATACCGCCGCCAATTTTCTGGCGATTCGCTAGGCGGAGAAAACCACCGGAAACCAGTCCTCGCGCAGCCTCTCGCCCGGCTGCATGCCGTGGCCATGATAGGGCGGCGAGGTGCGGCCCGGCCGCTCGACATAGCGCGCATCGTCACCGACCCAGCGCAGCGACA
>NZ_RZRW01000916.1:0-1580 GCF_003998745.1 Mesorhizobium sp. M7A.F.Ca.US.014.04.1.1
GCGGGTTGGAGATCGCTTCGACGCTCGACGCTCTGGTCACCGGGAAAAAGAGCGATGTCGGCGGCGCGTTCCGCCTCGCCGAAGCCGTGGCCGGCCGCGATCAGGCGATCCAGTTCGATATCTTCAACCGCCGGGTGCTAGACCTGTTGTCGGACGCGGCAAGCCAGGCAGCACTGGCTGGCGATCTCGCACGAGCCAAAACGCTGTCGGACACTTGGCATGAGGCGCTGGACGCTATATCTGAGACCGATACTTACAATCTCGATAAGAAGCAGCACGCCTTGATCATGATCGACCGCCTGAATTCTGCAATGCGAATGTGACTGGGTTTCCTGGATCGGGATGGCAAATGCTGCCTCGATACGATATCCACCGCCACGCCTTTCCATTCAGACATTCATGACGGTTCATTCATGTCACGCGACAAATTCTACATCACCACCCCGATCTTTTATCCGAACGGCAAGCCGCATATCGGCCACGCCTATACGGTCATTGCAACCGACGCCCTGGCACGCTTCCAGCGCCTGGACGGCAAGGACGTCTTCTTCCTGACCGGCACCGACGAGCATGGCCTGAAGATGCAGCAAACTGCCGAGAAGGAAGGTATAACGCCACTGGCGCTGGCCGACCGCAATTCGGCGATTTTCCGCGCAATGACCGAGGCGATGGGCGGCTCGAATGACCAATACATTCGCACGACCGAACCGCGCCACTACGAATCCTGTCAGGCGATCTGGAAAGCGATGGCCGCCAATGGCGACATCTATCTCGACCGCTATAGCGGCTGGTATTCGGTGCGCCAGGAAGCCTATTTCGACGAGAGCGAGACGACGCTCGGCGACGACGGCGTGCGCCGCGAACCGCTTGGGTCGCCGGTCGAATGGAACGAGGAAGAAAGCTATTTCTTCCGGCTTTCCGCCTATCAGGACAAATTGCTGGCGCTTTATGAGAGCCAGCCCGACTTTGTCGGTCCGACCGAGCGCCGCAACGAGGTGCTCAGCTTCGTCAAGTCGGGGCTGAAGGATCTGTCGATCTCGCGCACGACCTTCAAATGGGGCGTGCCGGTGCCAGGCGACGACAAGCATGTGATGTATGTCTGGGTCGACGCCTTGACCAACTACATCACCGCCGCCGGCTATCCCGACACAAAGGCCGAGCAATGGCACTATTGGCCGGCCACGCACATCATCGGCAAGGACATTGTCCGCTTCCATGCGGTCTATTGGCCGGCATTTCTGATGTCGGCGGGCATCGAGTTGCCAAAGCGCGTCTTCGCGCATGGCTTCCTGTTCAACCGCGGCGAGAAGATGTCGAAATCTGTTGGCAACGTCGTCGATCCATTCGCGATGGTCGAGCACTACGGTCTCGACCAGGTGCGCTACTTCTTCCTGCGCGAGGTGCCGTTCGGTAACGATGGCAGCTACAGCCATGACGCGATCGTCAACCGCACCAATGCCGATCTTGCCAACGGTCTCGGCAACCTGGCGCAGCGTTCGCTGTCGATGATCGCCAAGAACTGCGGCGGCGTGGTGCCGCAGCGCGGCGAGCTGACGGATGCAGACAGAGCGATCCTGGAT
>NZ_RZRW01000917.1:0-1580 GCF_003998745.1 Mesorhizobium sp. M7A.F.Ca.US.014.04.1.1
GGCTGCGTGGATGATCCAGGAGGAGTTCCACCAAGTGGCCTCAGTGATGGCGATCATCTGGATGACTTGCCGGGTCTTCGCAAATGCCGAGCGCATGGGCTCCGTCGATTTCTGCGCCCTGCGCCCTATGTGGCGCGCGTTTGGCTAGGTGAAGGGCGCCCATTGCGCAGCCCCTGATCTTGCGCAAGGGAATCCTGCGACAGCCCTCATTAGATCGGTTGCAAGTGCTCCATGAAATCTCCATCTAGTTCAGTTGTAGTCAGAACGCGGTCAAACGATGACACGGCAAGAAGTTCTCTCCGTCATTGGATCAGCCGACGATATTACGGTTGCGGAGATCATCGCAACGGGTGCGTCGATCGAGGAATTGAGAGAGGCATGGGCATGGGCTTTTGCTGACGAGGCGTTAATGGGACAGGGGCGCCCGCTTCCGGGAACACGAGCGGCCGCGCTTATTGACCTGCTTAAGCCCGACGAGGACGACCCGGCTGAACCGGGCACCCGTCTGGAGTAAATCAGCAAACCCATCGAATGTGCAATTCGGTCTTGTCATCCACGGCAGCGTTGCAGACACTTTCTCGGTGAAACCGACCTTTGTGCCCGTTTCAGTTCAGTCATAGGTCTTGCGCGTGGGCTCCAGACTCCCGACCATCGTAGCCGAGTAGCAGGCATCACAGGCCTCGTGCGGCTCAGTCGGCCACTGGATAACGCTACAGCATTGATCACACAGCCGATTTGGAGATCGCCCACTTCTCTTGCGTTCACACGCCAGAGATCGCTAGTCTAAACCTGTGGCGCGAAGTTCCTTACATCGATAAAAGCACACGCGCTCAGAAGCGGATCGCAGGCTTTTGTTGTCCACCTGTGTGGTCGCCGGATGCGCCGAAACGTAAGGACTTTCGCCTCGCCGACCGGAGTCGCCGACCGTGCGCGCAAAGCCGCAGAGCAGTTCCCGCAGCCGCATGTTGAGCCGGACCGCCACTTCAAACATACCGCTCATCAGCTTCACAACTCTGGTGCGCTCCGGTAGGGGGCCAGCCCAGCAGCACAGATCGCGACGCCGTCTGGCCTGTCAGTCAGGAGTTTGCCACAGCAACGAAAAGCGATTGTCCCTGCCGGTCGATACGGAACAACACTGGCTTTTTCTGCTGACGGGATTTCGCCCATTCCTCGCGGACGTCAGACGGCTGGGTCATGTTTCGGTTGTTGGCCGACACGATGACGTCGCCGGGCCGGATGCCGCTTTCGGCCGCAGGACTGTTGGGAGCGACATCCTGGACGAACACGCCCGTGGTGTCGGCCTGCAGGCCGAGTTGCTGGCGCGCTTCGTCCGGAATGGCGCTCAGCGACATACCAAGGCGCTGGTCCTCAGTCCCCAGGCTTGGAATGGCACCGGTCTGTTCCTCCTGATCCCTGCGTCGATCGACAGTCAGCGACAATTCCTGGTTTGTGCCGCCCCGGTTCGTTGTTACGGTGACTTTCGATCCCGGCTTCTGGCTTGCTGCCGCCAGCGTCAGGTCATGGACGCCTTGGATGTCCTTGGCGTTGAACCGGGTTATCACGTCGCCGGCCTGGATTCC
>NZ_RZRW01000918.1:0-1574 GCF_003998745.1 Mesorhizobium sp. M7A.F.Ca.US.014.04.1.1
CCTCGAGGCGTGGCAGTGATTGGGTGACCAGTTCGCTCTCGCTGGCGGCGCGCAGCGACTTGACCGAGGAGACTATGCCGCCACCAGCCCGGGCGACCTCTTCATAAGTGGCGCCGGCCAGCCGCATCTCGAATTCGTTGGCGCGGTTGCCGGCATGGACCAGATGGGTGTGGCAGTCGATCAGGCCGGGTGTGATCCAGCGGCCCTCGCAATCAACCGTCTCGGCGCCCTGGGCAAGTGTCGGGGGCAGCTCCGACTCGGGGCCGGCATAAACAATGCGGCCGTCACGCGCAGCGACCGCGCCATGTTCGACGACGCCAAGTCCGGCAGACCCGTCGGCCATTGTCGTCAGCCGCGCATTGCGCCACAGACGAAGATCCCCTGCCCGGCTTTTGCTCTTTGCAGCCATCATCTTTTCCGTTTCAATCGATGACGATTATGTATATACATATTGAAACGCACTGCAAGTGCCTTCATCGCATGAGACACAGAGAACCGGAGAGAAAAGTGGCAGCGATCTTTGCGGAACAGGCGCTCCTTCCCGATGGCTGGCGCGAAAATGTGCGGCTTACCCTGGCCGAGGGACGCATCACAGCCGTTCAGCCTGGCGCTGCTGCGGCAGCCGGCGACGAACGTCACGCGATCCTGTTGCCCGGCATGCCCAATTTGCACAGCCACGCCTTCCAGCGCGGCATGGCCGGCCTTGCCGAGCTTCGCGGCCCCTCCGCCGACAGTTTCTGGAGCTGGCGCGAGGTGATGTACCGTTTCGCCCTGTCGATGACGCCCGATCAGGTCGAGGCGGTTGCCGCACAACTCTATGTCGAGATGCTGGAGGCCGGTTTTTCCCGCGTCGGCGAATTTCACTATCTGCATCACGACCGCGATGGAAAACCCTACGCCAACCTCGCCGAGATGGCCGAGCGCATTGCGGCCGCGGCCGGCGAGGCAGGCATCGGCCTGACGCTTTTGCCGGTGTTTTATGCGCACTCGTCTTTCGGCGGTGCCGCACCAAACGAAGGCCAGCGGCGATTCATCAACGATGTGAATCGATTCTCGCGGCTTGTTGAGAAATGCCGCGAATCGGTTCGCGCGTTGGATCAGGCTGTTGTCGGCGTCGCTCCGCACAGCCTTCGCGCCGCGACACCGGAAGAACTGATTGACGTGACTGCCCTGGCGCCGGACGGGCCTATCCACATCCACATTGCCGAGCAGGTGAAAGAAGTCGAGGATTGCCTTGCCTGGTCGGGCGCGCGGCCGGTCGAATTTCTGCTGGCCAATGCCAAAGTCGACAAGCGCTGGTGCCTGATCCACGCCACCCACATGACCGATGCTGAAACCGTTGCCATGGCCAAAAGCGGTGCCATCGCCGGCCTATGCCCGATCACCGAGGCCAATCTCGGTGACGGCACTTTTGCCGCGCCGCTGTTCAGGGAACATGGCGGCCGCTATGGCGTCGGCTCCGATTCCAATGTGCTCATCGGCCTGCCCGACGAGTTGCGCCAGCTCGAATATTCGCAGCGCCTCGCCCACCGCGCCCGCAATGTGCTGGCGGTCGCAGGCGGCCCGACCGGCCG
>NZ_RZRW01000919.1:0-1568 GCF_003998745.1 Mesorhizobium sp. M7A.F.Ca.US.014.04.1.1
GGTCTGCAGCGCCAGCGTCGTGGTGCCGACGCCGCCCGCCGCAGGCATGAAGGTATAGATTTGCGACTCGGTGTTTTCCTCGCGCCCGGGCCCTTGCAGCGCCCGTACCACGGAGCGCACCAGATCGGCCGTGGTGATCGGCTTGACCAGGAAATCCGCGACCTTGAGCTGCACGAGAATACGCACCGCGGCCGCGTTGAACTCCTGGGTGACGACGACGACCGGAACCTTGTCCTCCAGCCGACGCATGATGCGCTGCAGCGACTCGACCTCCTCCAGCCTTGCCGCATCCATGTCGACGATGATGGCGCCGAAGTCGGCTTCCTGGATCTCACCGCGCAACTCGGTAACGTTCTTCTCCACCGTCGAGAGCTGTATGATCTCGGAGGCGGAAAATGCGGTGCGCGTGTCCTGCGCAAACGTCCTGTCGGTCGATACGAGCAGGATCTTCCTGGTCTTGATGCCGTTTGCCATTCTGTCAGCCTGTCAGGTCGCCCGTTGACCAGTTGCCCGTTGAATCAGTTGCCTGTGGTCGACTGCGACGCCTTGGCACCGGCCGCCTGATCGGGTGTGACAGCCGCGGCACTGCCTCGTTGGGCCGGCACCAGGAGCCTGGTGTTCTGGACCCCGTATTTCCAGGGATCGACCATCTGCATGACGGTGTTGGCGGCCTGCGCATTGCCGGCGCCGGCCGTTGGCCCTTCGCTGCGCACATAGTCGTCGCTGGTGCAGCCAGCGGCAAAGCCGGCCAGCAGCAAGGCGACGCTCGATCCAAAGACCAGACGCATGGCTTCAATCCTTCGGCAGGTCGAGGAAATGCCCAGCCGAAGCGGCCGCTGCAGGTTGAGTGACGCGGCCGTCTGCCAGCGCCACGGTGCGACCGGCATCGGAATCCTTCACTTCCTCGGTGTTGTTGAGAAAATAGTCGGCATTGCTGGCCGGCTGCGTGCCATCTGTCGGCTCGACGAGCTTCTTCGACGGATCGACCGGCTTGACCAGATAGGGCGTTACGATGATGACGAGGTCGGTCTCGCGCCGCTGATAGGATTTGGACGAGAACAGAGCCCCAAGCACCGGCATCTTGCCGAGGCCCGGAATGCGCGACGTGGTGATGTCGTTTTGCGACTGCAGCAGTCCAGCGATCATGAAGCTCTGGCCGTTCTTCAGGTCGACTGACGTCCTGGCACGGCGCACGATGAAGCCAGGAACCGAGATCGTCCCGATATTGTAGGAGGCCGACGCATCGATCGAGGAGACTTCCGGCGCGATATCAAGGCTGACCAGCCCGTCTTTCAGAACCGTCGGCGTGAAATCCAGGCTGACGCCGTATTTCTTGTAGCTGACCGAGATCTTGCCGTTGTCCTCCGAGACCGGGATCGGGAACTCGCCGCCGGCGAGGAAGCTCGCCGTCTGACCGGACCGGGCGATCAGGTTCGGCTCGGCCAGTCGCCGCGCCAAGCCGCGCTCCTCCAGCGCCTTGATGGCAATATCGATCGATACGCCGTTCGATAGGAGACGACCGATGATCTCGCCAGTACCGGCCGCCGGCACTGTGCCCGGATCGATCG
>NZ_RZRW01000092.1:0-14046 GCF_003998745.1 Mesorhizobium sp. M7A.F.Ca.US.014.04.1.1
GCCGCCGCTCCGGCCGATGGCGCAGCGCCCGCCGATGGTGCGGCCCCCGCGGACAACAACTGACGCGCATTTTCAAATGGCCTTGCGGCCTACTGCGAAAGCCCGGCCTGTCCGGGCTTTTCTTTTGCCGTTTTGCGGCCTACCTGTCTGACACATTTCTGAAGCCTGGGAGCCGCGTCATGGCCGGTTACGACTACGATCTTTTCGTCATCGGCGGCGGCTCGGGCGGGGTGAGGGCGGCCCGCGTCGCCGCGGCACTCGGCAAGCGTGTCGGCATCGCCGAGGAATACCGCTATGGCGGCACCTGCGTCATCCGCGGCTGCGTGCCGAAAAAGCTCTACGTCTATGCCTCGCAATTTCCCGAGCACTTCGCCGACGCCGCCGGCTATGGCTGGACGGTGCCGGAAGCCAGTTTCGACTGGCAGACGCTGGTCGCCAACAAGGATCGCGAGATCAGCCGGCTGGAGGCGATCTACGTCAGGAACGTCGAGGGCGCCGGCGGCGAGACCTTCCACTCGCGCGCCATGATCGTCGATCCGCATGTCGTGCATCTCCTGGGTGAGGATCGCACCGTCACAGCAGACCAGATCCTGATTGCCACCGGCGGCCGCCCGGCGGCGCATCCGGCGCTGCCCGGCCACGAACATTGCCTCTTTTCCAACGAAGCTTTCGACCTCAAGGAGTTGCCCAGGGCGATCATGATCGAGGGCGGCGGTTACATCGCCGTCGAGTTCGCCAACATTTTTCACGGTCTCGGCGTCGACACGACGCTGGTCTATCGCGGCAAGGAGATCCTCAGCCGGTTCGACATGGACCTGCGGCGCATGCTGCACGAAACCATGGAAAAGAAGGGGATAAGGATCCTTTGCCATTCCGTGTCCGAATGGATCCGCAAGCGGCCGGACGGCCGGCTCGACGCGCTGGTCAGCGGCGGCGAGGTGCTGACCGTCGACCAGGTGATGCTGGCCATCGGCCGCATTCCCAACACCGAGAATATGGGCCTGGAAGGCATCGGACTGGAGATGACCAAGACCGGCGCCATCGCCGTCGACCAATATTCCCGCACCAATGTCGACAACATCTGGGCAATCGGCGACGTCACCAACCGCGTGCAGTTGACGCCGGTGGCGATCCATGAGGCGATGTGCTTCATCGAAACCGCCTTCAAGGGAAATCCGACCGCTCCCGATCACGAGACGATCGCGACCGCCGTCTTTTCACAGCCCGAGATCGGCACTGTCGGCCTGTCGGAGGACGACGCCGTCAAACGCTTTTCCGACATCGAGATCTACCGCGCCACATTCCGGCCGATGCGGCACACCCTGTCCGGGCGCGACGAGAAGATGCTGATAAAGCTGGTGGTCGATGGCGCGTCGAAGAAAGTGCTTGGCGCCCACATATTGGGGCCGGACGCCGGCGAGATGGCGCAGCTTCTCGGCATCCCGCTGAAGGCCGGCCTGACCAAGGACGATTTCGACCGTACGATGGCCGTGCATCCGACAGCGGCGGAAGAACTGGTCACCATGTACAAGCCGACCTATCGCGTGAAGGACGGCGAGCGGGTCGATTGACGGCAAATCCTGGTTGAGGAACTCCGCCGCGGCAAGGTCATGCCACGGCGGAGATGGTTGCTACAGAAGCGTGCCGCGCAGGATCACCAGCGCCACCGAGAAATAGATCACCAGCCCGGTGACATCGACCAGCGTGGCAACGAACGGCGCCGATGCGCTGGCCGGGTCGAAGCCGATGCGCTTCAAGGCGAACGGCAGCATCGACCCCGACAGCGAACCGAAGGTGACGATGCCGACCAGTGCAGCACCCACCGTGGTGGCGATCAGCGGCCAGTGCGGGCCATAGTCGTAGAAGCCCATATACTGCCAGAGCGCGATGCGGCAGACGCCGACCACACCGAGCATGGCGCCCAGCACCAGGCCGGTGGGCAGCTCGCGCAGCGCCACCCGCCACCAGTCGCCAAGGCCGATCTCGCGCAAGGCCAGCGCGCGGATGACCAGCGAGGTCGCCTGCGAGCCGGAATTGCCGCCGGAGCTCATGATCAGCGGGATGAACAGCGTCAGCACGATCGCCTTCTCCAGCTCGCCCTCATAGCTCTGCATGGCGTTGGCCGTCAGCATCTCCGAGATGAACAGCGCGCACAGCCAGCCGCCGCGTTTCCTGATCATGGCGAGGAAGCTCATCTTCATGTACGGCTCGTCCAGCGCCTCCATGCCGCCGAAACGGTGCACGTCCTCGGTCGTCTCCGCGATCATCGTGTCGATGATGTCGTCGATGGTGACGATGCCGAGGATCTTGCCATGGTCGACGACCGGAACGGCGAGCAGATCGTATTTGGAGATCGTCTGCGCCAGCGTTTCGCGATCGGTCAGCGGGCCGACCGTCATCGGAAGATGATCCGGCGCCACCGTCATGATCGAATCGTCCGGCTCACCGGTGATCAGCCGGCGCAGGCCCGTCGAGCGCACAAGCAGGTGCGTTTGCGGATCGACGATATAGATCGCATAGACGGTCTCGCGCGTCCGCTCCACCTTGCGGATGTAGTCGAGCGTTTGCCCGACGCTCCAGTCCGAGGGCACGCTGACGAACTCCGTCGTCATGATCGATGCGGCACTGCCTTCGGGATAGCCGAGGATGGAGAGCAGCGTTGCGCGCAGCGGCGGCGCAAGTCCGCCAAGCAGCTCGGAACGCGCCGGCTCTTCCAGCTCGCGCAGGATGTCGGCTGCCCGGTCGACCGACATGGCGGTGAGCAGCTTGCCCGCCTTGGCGCGCGGCAGCGCCTCCATGCGTTCCGACGCGCCGTCGAGTTCCGGCTGATCGAAGATCTCGACCAGACGTTCGAACGTCACTTCACAGAGCAGTTCCGTCGCGGTCTCTCGAGGCTCCCTGTTCAGGGCCTCGACAATGTCGGCGACGTGATCGTTGGCTAGGATACGGGCAATCGCGACGGCCTCGTCGCTTGCCACCGTGGTAAATTCGTTCATGGCTCACTCCTTGCCGTCCGGCAGGACATGAACCATGTGAGGTCACGTCAGGGCGGACGGCTGTTGCGTTCGACTGTGACTGTCGCCAGGCATGGCGCGGTGACCTTTCCGCTTGCGGGTTCGCGTTTGATTGTCTGCAAGCGGGCGCAACATAGGAGCGCGCCTCGCCGTGTCAATCGCGGTGAGGAGGGAAAATGCCGACGAGCGGGCAAGATCGCGAGACTGTGATCACCGGCCGCCGTTCGACCAGGCAGACCGGGGTGGAATAACCGTTATTTCTGCTTCAGCCGGCGCGAGAAGCGCAGCCACTTGTCTTCGACCGGCCTTGGGACCGGCCTTGGCTGCACCAGAATGGTGGTGAGTTCGGCGGGCAGGGTCGGAACCAGCGGCTTCTTGGTGGCGACGCCGTCGGCGATCGCGACGATGCTGTGATAGAATTCGCTGCCCGTCATCGATCTCGGCGCCACCGCCTCGTGCATGACGGAGATCACCGTGACATCGGGGCAGTTGTCCTTGATGGCCTGGTGGAAGGCGACCTTGCCATCGGGGTCGAGCGCGCCGGTCGCCTCGTCGAGGAACAGCAATCCCGGCTGCTGCAGCACGATGCGGGCCACCACCAGCTTCTGTTTCTGGCCGCCCGACAGAACCTGGTCCCAGCTTTTGCCTTCGCGGCTTTCGTCGGCCATGTGCTCGATAAAGTCGCCGAGCCCCGCCTTGTGCAGCGCCGACGCCACCTGCGCATCGCCATGGTCGTGCTCGGAGCCGGGCAGGCAGACCAGTTGCTTCAGCGACACAGGCTGCAGCTTGACCTCCTGGGCGGCATAGAAACTCTTGACGCCCTCTGGGAAGACGATGGTGCCGCGGCCATAGGGCCACAGGCCGTTGATCGCCTTGATCAGCGAGGTCTTGCCGCAACCGGACTCGCCTTTCAGGAAAGTCCATTCGCCGCGCCGGAAGCGCAGATTGGCGGCGCTGAGAAAGGGCGTCGCGTCCTCGCCCTGATGCGCCAGTTCGAGCTTCTGGATGGTCAGGCCGAAAACCGGGTTCTGGCTGGCATAGTGGAAGTCGGAGCGGCCGGTCTGGCTGTAGAATTCCTGCGGATGCTGGACATTCTCGATCGCATTGGCCAGCTCGGTGACACGCTGGCTGTTGGCGCGCAACGTGGCGATGGCGGGCATGACGTGGATGAACCAGGAACACTGGCCGATCAGCGAATTGACCAGCTCGGAGCCGGTTATGTAGCCCTTGAGGTCGAGACCGTTGTGGATGAACGGCACCAGGCCCGGTCCGTAGGCGACAATGCGGGCACCGATGAAATTGTAGATCAGCTCGAACGACATGTAGACGGTGTTGACGATGTTCAGCCGCGTCCAGGTGCCGTCGATGTCGACATAAAGCCGGCCATGCATGGTCCTTTGCACGCCTTCGCCCTGAGACGCCGCGACATGGAAGGAGCGGCGCAGGAATGTCGTCAGCTCGCCGCGATAGCTGCCCTCGGCCTGCTGCATCCTGACATTGAGGCGCTCGAGCAGGCCGCCGAGCTTGACCGCGATCCAAGTGTTCAGCGGCACGTAGGTGGCGACGGCCAGGAAGGCGAGGATGGCGCTGCCATAGCTGCCGAGGAATTCCAGCCCCTTCACCTCGACGGAGTTTTCGAGCAGCTTCTGGCCGACGAAATAGAGCGATGTGGCAACGCCAAGCACGCCCATGGCGAGCCCGATGGCGCCACCGGTCATGTCCTTGATGGATTCCTGGACGCGCTGGTCGATATTGTCGGGGGCCGGTGCGCCGCTGCCGGTCGACGCGTGCTGGGCATGGAAATGCGTATGATTGCCGTCCAGCAGCGCTTCATTGAAGCGGCTGTCCAGCCAACCGCGCCATTTGCGGTGCAACGTCGCCGAGACAAGGTTGCGGATGCCGGTGAAGCCAGCGTCCTTGAGTACGACCAGCAGCACGAGGACGCCGGCATTGACCAAAAGCGAGCGAAGCGGCGTGGTGTTGGCGGCGTCATGGAAGAAGGCGATGGAATTGACCAGTTCGCCCGAGGCTTCGGCGAACCAGACACCGGCCTTGCTGGACAACGCCGTGAGCAGCGCGATCACCAGCGTCAGCGTCCAGGCTTCCTTCCAGCGGTCGGAAACCCAGTAGGCCCGCATCAGGCCCCAGAAGCTGCGCATCGACGACACCGGCGTCAGAAGCGATCGCCCTGCGGCATCGCGAGGTGTTTTTTCCGGTACTGACTCTTGCGATGGTCTACCGACCCGAATCACTATCCCGCCCAAACCTTTTTTCTTTTGTTACGGATGGTAACACCAATTGATCATTTTCCATTAATTTAAAACCGGGCCGACCGGATTGCCCCGGCAGCCGTTGCCGTGAGGCAACAGATTACATGCTGAAATATAGCGACAACAGTCGACAAAAATCCGGATATTGCTTTTAATTTCATGGGCTTGATATATCGAGGGCGTGGCGTTGGCACGGCTTCCCCTAGGGAAGGCTTTCACACGGTTTCGTGAACTCGAAATCGTATCGAGCGACCGGTTTTCTCACTGTGGACGGCTCAAAGAGCTCGAAAATCTGCGGCTCGTGACTCGCCAGGATTGCCGGGGTCGTCCCTGCCGGGGGCAGGAATTGACGAGAGAATCGATCGAGCGGCGCGTTCCGTCTTGTCGGATCGGCTGAGGGACTGCGTTTGACAATTCATCCGCCTGGGATTGAACCTTGCCCGGCATCGGCGACACTCATGCATGTCCGGTTCTTCAACAAGGAAGCTCCCAATGCTTGCACGCGCGGCCGCAATCCTGTCCCTCTTTGCCTTTGTACCTTTGGCGCATGCCGGCGAGCAAAGCATTCCGGCCAGCGCCGAGGGCCAGATCGAGTTCAACACGCCGTCCGGCAACATCGGCTGCATCTACACGCCCAAAGGCGGCACCGGCACCTATGAGCCGAGGGATGGCGGCCCGGAACTGAGCTGCTCGCGCGTCGAGCCGAGCTACCTTACGATTATCCTGGGTCCGAAGGGGCCAGCAACGCTGATCAAGAACCCAGGCGAGCAGGGCTGCTGCAGCGATGTCGATAAGCTTGGCTACGGCAACAGCTGGAGCGCCGGGCCGTTCTCGTGCCAGTCGTCAACCAAGGGACTGACCTGCACGGCCACGAACGGCCATGGATTTTTCATCAGCAAGGCCAAGGCGACGGCGAAGTAACGTCTGCCGCTGTCGCGGAGAGGAGAGGCCGGCCGGCCTCAGCCGGCCTTGTCCAGTTCGCCGCGCGCCTTGGCGGCCGCCACCTGGCGAATGGCATCGGCCAGCGTATCGGCATCCTGCGCGCCCATGACGGCGTATTTGTCCTCGAGCAGGAAGCACGGCACACCAGAAATGCCCATGCGCGACGCGGTGGCGATCTCGGTGCGCACCGCCTCGACATCGGCCTCGGTCGGCAAAAGCGAGGCGACCACGGACGCATCCATGCCAGCCTCGCGCGCGGCTTCGACCAGCACGGCATGGTCGCCGATGTCAGCGCCTTCCTCGAAATTCAGCTGGAACAGCCGCCGTACAAGCCTGTTCTGAATGGCTTCGCCGGCGGCCCCTGCCCAGCGGATCAGCCGGTGCGCATCCAGCGTATTCGGCGCCACTTTGATGGCGTCGAAGGCAAAGGAAATGTCTTCCGCTTCGCCCAGCGGCTCGATGCGGTCGTGAATCTCGCGGATACGCTCGTCGCTGCCGAATTTTGCCAGCATGTATTCGCGCCGGTCCTTGCCTTCAGGCGGAATGGTCGGATCGAGCTGGAACGGCCGCCAGCGGACATGCACGTCGACATCGCCGACGGCGGCGATTGCCCTGTCGAGCCGCTTCTGGCCGATGAAGCACCAGGGGCAGACGACATCGGACACCACATCGACGGTGATGGCGTTCAATTCGCTCATCTCGATCTCCTGATCCCTCAGTTGGGTTTGCGCCACCATGTTGGCAGTTGATATCCGAATATGGGCGTCTTTTGCGGATGTTCCAGGTAGTTCCAGTAGGCGATCCATTGCTGCGTGTTGTACTGCATCGGCACCATGTAGTTGCCGGAGATCAGCAGCCGGTCGAGAACGCGAACGGCGGCAACATAATCCTCCTTGGAACGGGCGCGCAGCATCGCCTCGATTGCCGCGTCCACAGCCGGGTCGGCGACGCCGGCGAGATTGAACGAGCCTTCCGTCCGGGCGGCAGTCGAACTCCAGCGCCCGCTCTGCTCGATGCCGGGTGACAACGAATTGTTGAAGCCGCTCGATCCGACCAAGACCTCGAAATCGAAGCGCTGCTTGCGCGACTGTATCTGATCGCCGTCGAGGCTGCGAATGGTGAGATTGATGCCGATCTTCTCCAGCGTGCGCTGATAGATGCCGGCAAGGCGCTCCTCGTCCTGCGAAGCGGTCAGGATCTCGAAGCCGAAGGGTTTGCCTTCGGGATCAAGCATCGTTCCATTCTGCACGTGGTAGCCGACACTTTTCAAAAGATCGAAAGCTGCCTTCAAGACGCGCCGATCCTGGCCCGATCCGTCGGTCACCGGCGGCCGCCATGTGCCGTCCATGACATCGGCCGGCACGCGGCCGGGGTAGGGCGCCAGAAGCGCTTTCTCCCTGTCGTCGGCCGGATGGCCGAGCGCGGAAAGCTCGGAATTCTGCCAGTAACTCATCGTGCGCGTGTATTTGCCGCCGAACAGGTTCTTGTTGGCCCATTCGAAGTCGTAGAGCATGCCGAGCGCGCGCCGCACGACCGGGTTGGCGAATTTCGGCAACCGCGTGTTGAACAGGAAACCGGTCACCACCGGCGGAATGCCGGTGTCGAAGGTTTCGGCGATCACGTCCCCCTTGTGGAAGGCCGGAAAATCGAGATCGCGCTCGCGCTTCACCGGATCGCTGTCGTCATCGATGGCGCAGAGGCCTTTCTTGAACGCTTCGAGCTTGGCGTTGGCGTTGAGGAAATACTCGATGGTGATCTGGTCGTAATTGTCGAAACCGCGCTTGGCGGGGACATCCTTGCCCCAATAGTCCGGGTTGCGCTTGAAGACGATGCGCTGGCCTGGCTGCACCTGCGCGATCGTATACGGACCGCTGCCGATCACCGGCTTGAGCGTCGTCCTGTCGAAAGTCTCCTTGTCGAAGGCGTGCTTCGGGATGATCGGGGTCAGCGCGATGATCAGCGGGAATTCGCGATCGGCCTTGTCGTTGAAGGTGAAGCGCACGCTGTGGTCGCCGGTCTTTTCGAGCTTGGCGACCCTGGCCATGCGGTCGCTGTAAGGCGGGCGGCCTTTGTCGGTGTAGACATCATAACTGAACAGCACGTCCTCCGGCGTCACCGGCTGACCGTCCGACCATTTGGCCCTCGGATTGAGATGGAACTCGATGCTCTTGCGCTCCGGATCCATGTCGGCGCTTTCGGCCAACAAACCGTAGAGCGTGAAAGCCTCGTCGGCATTGCGCTGCATCAACGGCTCGAAGACCAGATTGCCGAAGATCGTATCCATCATGCCGCGCGCCGTGGTGCGCAGGCTCTTGAGGATGAAAGGGTTGAGATTGTCGAAGCTGCCGACGACGCAATAGGTGATCGAGCCACCCTTCGGCGCGTCGGGATTGACGTAGTTGAAATGCGTATAGTCGGGCGGCAGCGCCGGCTCGCCCTGCATGGCGATGGCGTGCTTCGGCTCCGATGCGGCCGGCTGATGCGAAAGGGCGAGAAACGATATCGCGGTGATCAGCCAAACAAGAACGCGGCCCATGACCGTCTCCTTACTGGGCGGCTTGATGATTCGGACTGCACCCTAGCATGGCGCCACCGCGCTCCGGCCAGATACATCAGCCCAAATCGCACGGCCCAAATCGCACGGCCAAGAATCGCAGGCGCCGGGCTGGATTCGGCCTCGCTTGCAGTGTAACACGCCCTCCGAAGTCATTCTGTTGCCTCATTTCGGCAACAGGTAGCTGGACCACACGGCACGAAGAAGCCGGTCCCGGGATCATTTGAGAGGAAGTGCACGACATGACGAGCCTGAACAGCAACGCGTACCGCCTGTCGGTCATGGCCGCTGGCGTGGTCGGCTTTCTCGGCGCAGGGCTTCCCGCCGCTTCCGCACAGCAGCAGCAGCAGATTCCGCAAGGCTGGTTCAAGGCCTGCACCAAGCAGGAAGATGTCGACATCTGCAACGTCCAGAACATCACCACTGCCGGCAATGGCCAGCTGGTCACCGGCGTCAGCCTGATCGAGCTCAAGGGCAAGGTGAACCGCAAGGTGTTCCAGGTGACGGTTCCGACCGGCCGTCTGGTGCCTCCCGGCATCGGCCTGCAGATCGACACCGGCAAGGCGCAGAAGCTCGACTATGTGATCTGCTTCCCGGATCGTTGCGTGGCCGAAGTGCCGCTGACCGATCAGCTCGTCGCGGCATTCAAGAAAGGCCAGGCGATCACGCTGACTTCGGTCAATTTCCAGAATCAGCCCAATCCGATCAAGATCGCCCTGCAGGGCTTCAGCGGCGCCTATGACGGCCCGGCGCTGCAGCAGTCGGACATCGAGGACAGGCAGAAGAAGCTGCAGGACTTCGTCGCCAAGAACAACCAGGATTTCGCCAAGAAGCTCAAGGAAGAGCAGGACAAGGCGAAGACCGCCAACTGATCGGCCGATATCGCCGAGCCAACAAAAAAGCGGGGTTCATGCCCCGCTTTTTTGTGACTGTCTTCCAGCAGGCTAATGCCTGGACTGCCGCTTCTGTTGGTAGCCGCCGTCCGGCTTCTTGTCGAACATTTCCTTGATCTGCGGATGCCGGACCGGCTCGCCCGACTGGTCCTCGAGCAGGTTCTGCTCGGAGACGTAGGCGATGTATTCGGTCTCCGAATTCTCGGCGAGCAGATGGTAGAAAGGCTGATCCTTGCGCGGCCGCACGTCGGCGGGGATGGCTTCGTACCATTCGTCGGTGTTGGCGAATTGCGGATCGACATCGAAAATGATGCCCCTGAATGGAAACAGCCGGTGGCGAACCACCTGTCCGATTGCGAATTTGGCTGTTTTCATCGTACTCACCACTGAGTTCCTTGAGCTTATTTGGCGCAGACCGCGCATCAATTCAATCCCGAGGCGCTTGACGCCCTATTAAGCAACGGGTTAGCCCGGCGCCAGGGTTTCGGACCAGCATAAAAATGTCTGACGTCATCGGTCTTGTTCTTCCGTTCTTCGGCTTGATTTTTGTCGGGTTTCTGGTGGCGCGCATCACCAGGCAGCCGCTGGACGCGCTCGGCTGGATGAACACGTTCATCGTCTATGTCGCGCTGCCGGCACTTTTCTTTCAACTGCTTGCCAAGACGCCGTTCGAAGACCTGACGGAATGGCGCTTCATCTTCGGCTCGGTCGTCTCGACCTTCATGATATTTTCCTTGATGTTCATGGGGTCGGTCCTGACCTCGCGCGGCGAGATAGCGCAATCGACCATCAAGGCGCTCGCGGCCGCCTATGGCAATATCGGCTATATGGGGCCGGGGCTGGCGCTGCTGGCCTTCGGCGAGGAGGCGGCTGTGCCGGTCGCCTTGATCTTCTGTTTCGAGAACATCATGCATTTCGCCATCGCGCCCATGATGATGGCGCTGTCTGGCGACGAGAAGACCACTCCTCTCCGGCTTGCCCTGGGCGTCCTGCGCAAGATCGTGCTGCATCCGTTCATCATCGCAACCGCCCTGGGTGTCGGCGCCGCCTATATCGGCTTTCGACCGCCCGTGCCGGTGGAGCGATTTCTAGAATATCTTTCCCGTGCGGCCGCACCTTGCGCGCTGTTTGCCATGGGCGTCACGCTGGCGCTCAGGCCACTCAATCGCGTCCCGCATGAGATGGTTCCGATCGCCGCGCTGAAGCTGATCCTGCACCCGTTGCTCTGTTATGTCGTGCTGAGCTGGATCGGCAATTTCTCTGAGACATGGGTCTTCTCGGCGGTGCTTCTGGCCGCATTGCCGACCGCCACGAACGTCTTCGTCATCGCCCAGCAGTATGGCGTCTGGGTACAGCGAGCGTCGGCCAGTGTGCTGATCACAACCTGCCTGTCGGTCGTGACCGTTACCGGGCTGCTCTACCTGATCCGGCACAATATCCTAGCGCCGGACCTGTTTCCCTAACCCGCCGGCAAGCGCGGCAAAACCGCTGCCGGGACGAAGCCCCTCGCGCATGAAAAAAGCCCGAAGCGGCGCGAAGCCTCCGAGCACGCCGAGCCCGGCAACGCGGGCCATCTGCGCCGGCAGCATGTCGGAAAGCAGCGACATGTTGAGCAGGTTGACCGCGCTGCTGCGCGCCAGAATGTCGGGGCGGCGCTTGAAATCGTAGGCTGCAAGCGCCTTGGCTGCGCCCGGATCGGATCGATTTTCACAAGCGATTCCAATTAGATCGTCGACGTCTCTGATGCCGAGGTTGAGGCCTTGCGCACCGATCGGCGGAAACACATGGGCGGCTTCGCCGACCAGCGCCACCCGATCCCTTGCGAACGGAAGCGGCGTCACCGCCGATAGCGGGTAGATCTGCCGGCCCGGCTCGACAGCCACCCGGCCCAGCATCGACTGCATCTGCTGTTCGACCCGCTGAGAAAGTGTCGCATCGTCCAGCGCGGCGAGCTCGGTCGCGGTCTCGGGCTTGACCACCCAGACCAGGCTGGAGCGATTGCCGGGCAGCGGGACCTGCGTGAACGGACCGGTCTCGGTGTGGAATTCCGTCGAGGTGAAGGCGTGATCGCCGCTATGGCCGAAATTGAGGACGAGAGCTGCCTGCGGATAGGAGCGGGCCGAGGTCGAGATGCCGGCCGCCTGGCGCGCCGGTGACAAGCGTCCGTCAGCGGCGACCGCCAGCGATGCGTCAACCGAGCTGCCGTCGGCGAGGCCGGCACGAACATGCTCGGCATCGAGATGCCAGTTCGCCACCATCGACCTCAGCCAGTCGATGCCGGCGCGCGCGGCAACGGCGCTGGCGAGTGCCGGGGTGAGGACGCTGTTGGGAAGATTCAGCCCGAATTCATCCTCGTCGATCTCGCTGGCGCGGAAGGTGACGACCGGGCTGCGGATCAGCCGGCTGGTGGCATCGACGATGCGCATCACCTTCAAAGGCGCCGCCTTGGATACGACGGCTTCGAGCACGCCGAGCCGGTCGAGCACTTTCAAGGCAGGGTTCATCAGGGCCGTCGTGCGACCATCGGGGGCGGTGGCCTCCGGCCCGACCAGTGTCACCGGGAAACCTTCGGCGGCAAAACCCAGTGCCGCGATCAGCCCTGCCGGCCCCGTGCCGGCAACCAGTATCCGCGCAGTTTGCTGATGCTCCAAGATCGGCTTCCGGCTTGCAATGCGAGGCGGTCCACCCGACCTGCCGTTCGATCAGCATATAGGTCAGATCATGCCGCTTGATCAACGCGGCGATTCGGCCCATTCGGATGTCATGACCGGCCAGCAGGACGACTTCAGCCATCTCGACCGCGCCGGCCGCGCCATGGCCGGCATCGCGCGCAATCCCCGGGTTACGGTAAACGTCGTTGTCGGCGCTTGCATCCTGCTTGCATGGCTGTCTCTTGCGGCGATGGCAATCCGCGGGGCTGAAACAGGGATTGCGGGCGTCGGCGCCCCTGGCGACACGATCCTTCGCAGCCTGCCGCAACTGCCGCTGCCCGATTTCCTGGAACGGTTCTTTGTGCTGTGCCTCTCACCGGTGCCTTTGGACGCAGGTCTCGGCTTGCGGGCCGGCGCGCTCGTTTCGATGTGGTTCCTGATGGCGATCGCGACGATGCTGCCTTCGGCGGCGCCGATGATACGCACCTATTGCGAGATCGCTGACACGGCACGCATCAAGGGCGAACCGGTCGTTCACCCGCTGCTGCTGGTCGCCGGCTATCTCAGCGTCTGGCTCGCCGCTTCAATTGTGTTCGCGGCGCTGACCTTGGCCGTCCATGCATTCGCTTCGTCAGCCGGGATTCTCGATCCGGTCGTCGGCATTGCCGGTGCGCTCGCTCTGCTGATTGCCGGCCTCTACCAGTTCAGCGGCCTGAAGGAAGCTTGCCTGAAGAAATGCAGGAACCCGTTCTCGATCCTTTTCGCGAGCTGGAGCGCAAGGCCCCTTAACATCTTTCGGCTCGGTGCCGCGCAAGGTCTGTGGTGTCTGGGCTGCTGCTGGGCCTTGATGCTGGTGATGTTCGCCGTGGGCGTCATGAACGTTTTCTGGATGGCGTTGATCGGCCTGTTCACCCTGATCGAAAAACAAACGGCCAGCAGGGTTCCAACCCGGCTGGCCGGTGCGATACTGCTTGTCTGGGCAGCCGCGCTGCTAGTAGTCTCGCTGTGAGTGGGGGAAAATCGATGGCAGACCAGAGCTGGGCGATGAAGGGAGAGCTCGTACTCTCCTGCAATTGCACGGTTTTTTGCCCTTGCGTGCTCTCGCTTGGCAATCATCCGCCGACCGAAGGCTATTGCCAGACATGGGCCGGGTTTCGCATCGATGCCGGCCATTTCGGTGAGGTCGATCTGTCCGGGCTCAATCTTGGGCTGATCATGGAAATCCCAGGCTATATGAGCCGCGGCAACTGGACCGCGGGCCTGTTCATCGACAGCCGCGCCTCTGTCTATGCGGTCAAGGCGCTGACAAAGATCTTCACGGGCAAGGCAGGTGGAACCACATCGCTGCTCTCAATCCTCGTCGGCAAATTCCTCGGTGTCGAGCAGGTGCCGATCACCTATGAGACGCGTGACAAAACGCGTATCTTCCAGATACCCAGGATTATCGACGGAGCGGTCACACCCTTCCAAGGCAAGGACCGTGACAAGGATACGGTGATCAGCAATTCGGAATACTGGATCGCGCCCGAGATCATCGTGGCCAGGTCCGACAAGAGCAAGGTGCGGGCTTTTGGCCGCAACTGGAATTTCGCCGGCCGTTCGGCCGAAATCTGCAAGCTGGATTGGCGGGGCCCGTGAGCAAGAACACAACGGCCAGGAATTTGGCAGCACGAAAAGCCGCCAAAAAGATCACGGACCGGATTCCGCGCCCGAAGAAGAAGG
>NZ_RZRW01000920.1:0-1566 GCF_003998745.1 Mesorhizobium sp. M7A.F.Ca.US.014.04.1.1
GGCGAGGGCGGCAATGCCGGCGGCGAGCCAGCCCAGCCACTCAGCGCGCGCAAAGAGGTCGCGTATGAGCTGGTCGGTCCACAGGCCGACCGCCAGCGAAACCAGCACGCCGAAGGCGCCGAAGAAGATGCTGCCGAGCAGCGAGCGTTTCCTGGGGGCGACGGCTGGTGGCGGCTCCGCGGCAATGATGTCGGGCTCGTCGAAGACATCGACTTTCGCCGGAATGACCATCGCGACATGGGTTTTCATCGCGCGGGGTTTGCGCTGGGTGTCGGCCTGGATGTTGCGCGGCTCAGGGGCCGCTTGTCTCGGTGGGGCTTCCGGTTCGATGCGGAATGCCGCCGGCTTGCGGGGCGCGGTCATGCCAGATGATCTCCGATCAGGAACTGCAAGGCACGGTCGAGCCTGATATGCGGCAGCGACAGCGTGACGCCTTCGGCCGTGCGTTCGAGCTTTGGGGGACGGAAACGGACGAAGCGGATTGCAGGGTCCGCGGAGTCCTGCCTGTGATCGGCTCCCGAAACATCGAAAACCGCATCAATATTCTCCGGTAAGTCACCGGGAAATATGGCTGTTTCAGTTTTTCCATCGAAGGTTTCGCCGTTGATCTTCTCACCGGCTATCGGCGTGCCGATGATGACGGGAAGCGTCTCCCGGCCTTGCCTGACGGTGCCTTCGCGCGTCGCGCGCACCGCCGCCATGGCGACCACATCGACATCGGCGCCGGTGAAATTCGCCCGTGCCACGGCGCGGTCGGCAAGCCGCCGCACGATCGCCTGCAGCCGGTCATGGCTTTCGTGATGCAGATGGTCGGCCTTGGTCGCGGCAACCAGGATGCGGTCGATGCGCCGCGAGAACAGATCGGTGAGGAAGCTGCCCCGGCCGGGGCGAAAACAGCTGAGGATCTCGGTCACCGCGCGTTCCAGGTCGGCCATGGCGCCCGGGCCGGCGTTCAGCGCCTGCATAGCGTCGATCAGCACGATCTGGCGGTCGAGGCGGGTGATGTGTTCCCGGAAAAAGGGTTTGACGACATGCGTCTTGTAGGCCTCATAGCGCCTGTCCATCATGGCGTGCAGCGAGCCTGCGCGCGGACGGTTGTCGCCGATCGCGGCCAGTGGCGCGAAGGTCAGGGCCGGCGAGCCTTCGAGATCGCCCGGCATCAGGAAGCGGCCGGGCGGCAAGGTCGAAAGCGCCCGCTCGTCGAGCTTGCAGGCCTTCAGATAGGCGGCGAAACTCTCGGCCAGGCGGCGCGCCGTCATCTCGTCGGCATCGGCGTTCGGGTCGATCCCGGCCGATAGTGCCCGCCAGGCTTGCGACAGGTCCTCGCGCACCGGCAGAACGGCCATCTCAAAGGCTTCGTGGGAAAAATCGGCGAAGGATTTGCCGAGCAGCGGCAGATCGAGCAGCCATTCGCCGGGATAATCGACGATATCGACCGACAATCTGCCCGAGGAAAACATGCGGCTCCAGCCGGAAGCCGATTCATATTCGATGGTCAGCCGCAGCTCCGAAATGGCGCGCGTCGAATCGGGCCAGACGCGGTCGTTGACCAAGGCTGCGATGTGG
>NZ_RZRW01000921.1:0-1565 GCF_003998745.1 Mesorhizobium sp. M7A.F.Ca.US.014.04.1.1
GGCGCAAGTCGCGCAGTGCGGCCAGCCGCATCGAGGGCAGGCGGTCGGCATCGGTCCTCCACGCCGCCGCCAGTCCGGCGAGGTCGCTGTCGGTGAAGGACAGGGCCACGATATCCGCCGGCGTCTGCCGCAGATCGACCGGCTCGGCGAGGTCGTCGAGCGAGGCGGATGTCGTGGTTAGGATGTGCATCGCAATCCGTGTCCGAAATCAGCCGGCGAGTATACGCTCGATCGCCGGGCGGTTCAGCCCTTTCAGGCCGATGACGACGAGGCGCGAGCGGCGGTCATCCTCAGCGGTCCAGGCGCGGTCATAGTAATGATTGACGCGCGGCCCGACGGCCTGCAGCAAGAGCCGCATCGGCTTGCCGCCGACCTCGACGAAGCCTTTTACGCGCAGCACGTTCTCTTCTTCGGCGACGGTGGCGACGCGCTTTGCCAGCTCGTCCGGATTGGCGATCGAGGCAATGTCGACGATGAACGTGTCGAAGTCGTCATGCTCGTGGTCGAATGCGCCGTCATGATGGGACTTGCGGTTTTCGATGTCGTCCTCGACGGCCAGACCGAGCCCGAGCAGCACGGAGGGATCGACCTTGCCATGCGAGGTCGGCACGATCTTCACTGCGCGGGCGGAGTGTTCGCCAACGATGGCATTGGCGCGGGCGGTGCCGGCGGCGTCCATCAGGTCGCTCTTCGACAGGATGATCAGGTCGGCGCAGGCGATCTGGTCCTCGAACACTTCTTCCACCGGATCGTCGTGGTCGAGCGTCTCGTCCCCGGCGCGCTGCGCCTGGAGGGCCTCCATGTCGTTGGCGACGCGGCCTTCGGCCAATGCCGGTCCGTCGACCACGGCGATGACGCCATCGACGGTCACCCGGCTTTTCACGCTGGGCCACTGAAAGGCCTGGACCAGCGGCTTGGGCAGTGCCAGGCCCGAGGTTTCGATCAGGATATGGTCGACCCTCGGCGTCAGCGACAGGATTTGGTCGAGCGCCGGGACGAAGTCGTCGGCGACAGTGCAGCAGATACAGCCATTGGCCAGTTCGACGATGTTTTCCTCGGGGCAGGTGTCGATACCGCATCCCTTGAGGATCTCGCCATCGATGCCGATGTCGCCGAATTCGTTGACGATGATGGCGATGCGCTTGCCGCCGGCGTTTTCCAGGAGATGGCGGACCAGCGTCGTCTTGCCGGCGCCGAGGAAGCCAGTGACGACGGTGCAGGGAACGCGGGATACGGAAGTGGTCATGGTCAATCCTTCAGCATGTCGATGGGTGGAATGCGGGCCACGAGGCCGCGCTTGAGGCTATCGGGGCGGCCACGCCACGGGATCAGGCCATCTTTCGAGGTGGCGAAGAGCTTTGCGCCTGTCACGAGGTCGGCGCCGCTGGTCGCGGTCAGGTCGCCGAAGACATAGCTCCAGCAACCGTCGCGCAGGATCGCGGCGCTGAGGCGCCGCTTGCAATTGCCAAGGCATTCGACGCTGCGGATGCGGATATCGTCGCCAGCGGCGGCGCGGCGCGTGTCGTCCGTCAGCAACTCGCCGGCGCGGGGATGAGCGTCGGAGC
>NZ_RZRW01000922.1:0-1564 GCF_003998745.1 Mesorhizobium sp. M7A.F.Ca.US.014.04.1.1
GAGCTCGCTGCCGAGGCCCGCGGCCGGCACCGCCTGTCCCAGTCGCGCCGCGATGATCAGGCCGCCGAGCGCCGACAGCACGCCCATATTGATGAACACCATCAGCGTCAGCCGCTCGGTGTTGATGCCTGACAGCTGCGCGGCCTTGGCATTGCCGCCCATGGCGTAGATACGGCGGCCGATGGTCATGCGCTTGGTGACGAAGACGAACAGCGAGATCAGCACGCCCATGACGAGCAGCACGACCGGCAGGCCTCTGTAGCTGGCGAACTCATAGACCAGGAACAGCGCCAGGGCGCTGGCGACCAGCGTCTTGACGACGAACAGGGCAAAGGGCTCGGCCTCATAGCCATGGCGTTCGCGCTTGCGACGCGTCCTCACCCCGAAATAGGCATAGGCCAGCACGGCGATCAGGCCCAGCACGATCGTCGTCATGTGCAGCGTCAGGCCGCTGCCCATGATGGTCTTGCCGGCCGCGTTCACCGTCGGCGGGATCAGCGTCAGCGGGCCGATGACATCCGGGATGAAGCCCGAGCTGAGCATTTTGAAGTCGTCGGGAAGCGGACCGACCGAGGATCCGCCGCCCAGCAGCGCCTGGCAGATGCCGCGGAAGATCAGCATGCCGGCCAGTGTCACGATGAAGCTCGGTATTCTGTGATAGGCGATCCAGTAGCCTTGCGCCGCCCCGATCAGGCCGCCCACGACGAGGCAGATGATCGAAACCACCAGCGGATTGCTGAGCGGTCCAAGTTGCCAGATGACCATCATGTTTGCCGCCAGCGCGCCGATGAAACCGGCGACCGATCCGACGCTGAGGTCGATATAGCCGGAAACGATCACCAGCAGCATGCCCAGCGCCATCACGATGATGAACGAGTTCTGCTGCACCAGGTTGCTCAGGTTCACCGGCTTGAACAGCGTTCCCGACGTGGTGAACTGGAAAAACAGCATGATGACGATCAGCGCGATGATCAGGCCGTATTCGCGCAGGTTCGTGGCCAGCGCCGAGACGGCGATGCGTGCGCGCTGCTCTTCGGCGACATTGCCGTGCGGGGCGGGGGCGCTTTCGGTGCTCATGCTGCTTTTCCTTCTCCACGAACGATGGCGCGCATTATTTTTTCCTGGCTTGCTTCCGCGGCGGGCATTTCGCCCACGATGCGCCCTTCGTTCATGACGTAGATGCGGTCGGTGATGCCGAGCAATTCCGGCATTTCCGACGAGATGACCACGATCGCCTTACCCTCCGAGGCGAGTCGCGCGATGATCGTGTAGATTTCGTACTTGGCGCCGACATCGATGCCGCGTGTCGGCTCGTCGAGGATCAGCACGTCCGGGTCGGCGAACAGCCATTTCGACAGCACCACCTTCTGCTGGTTGCCGCCGGAAAGATTGCCGGTCAACTGATAGACGCTGGAAGCGCGGATATTGGTCTTCTTGCGATAGTCGTTGGCAACGGCGAGCTCGCGCATGTCGTCGATCACGCTGTGGCGGGCCACGCCGCCGAGATTGGCCAGCGTGATGTTGTGCTTGATATTGGCGGTGAGGGTGTGCCCCCAGGGCTTTC
>NZ_RZRW01000923.1:0-1561 GCF_003998745.1 Mesorhizobium sp. M7A.F.Ca.US.014.04.1.1
GTGTAGGTGCGATGGTCGAAGATCATATCGGCACTCCTTCTGACATTCTGTCGTGGCGCCCTTGACGCGGGCGTGATGGTCTTGCCGGCTCAGCCGGCACTTCGCACCGTATCGGCGATGAGCCGGGCGGTGAGCGCCGGTGCCTCGATCTGCGGTACATGGCCAACGCCATCGAGAAGATGAACGGCAGTGAAGCCCGGCGCGCGGGCCGCATGGGCGACCGGGATGACGCGATCGAGCCTGCCCCAGATGAGCCGCGTCGGGACGGCGAGTTCGCCAAGCGCGCCCGCGAGATCGAAACCCTGCGTGCCGTCCGGGAACAGGCTTTCGGCCATCGCAGTGAGCGCGTCGCGATTGCCGGTCTTTTCCAGCTGTCTGAGTGCGGCCTGCGCATAACCGACCGGCAGGGCCGAGGGGTCGCCGACCATGACCGCCAGCCATCGCTCAAGCGCCGGGACGGTTGTTGCGCGGGCGAGCCCGGCAAGGAAGCCCGCATTGATCTCGGGGCCGAGCCCGCCAGGGGCAAGGAGTGTGACAGAGCGTACCGTAAAACGGCCCAGTCGTGCGAGCGCCAGAGCCGCCGCGCCGCCGAGCGAATGGCCGACGAGATGGGCATTGCCGACGCCCATCCCCTCCAGCCGGTCGGAGAGGAGGAAGGCGATCTCCTCGATGATGCTTGCAGGTCTTGCCGCTTCCGTACCATGGCCGGGCAAGTCGAGGCTGATCGTCTCGATCCCCGGCCCGAGCAACGGGACAACCTGCCGCCACACGGAGCGATCCGCCCCGAAGCCGTGGATGAGGACCACCGGCACCGTCTGCCGGGCCGGCGCGGCGACAGGCGATGCCTGGACTGCGGCTGGCGCCCGCTGGCCTGCACCGTCCTGTTCGTTCGTGCGAGCGGCAAGGGTGGCATCGATGTCGCGCTTCTTGATCCGTCCGCGCGGCCCGCTTCCCGAAATGGCGGCAAGGTCGAGCCCGGCCGCGGCGGCAAGGCGCCGGGCAAGCGGGCTGGCGATCGGGCGGCTGCCAGGCTGCCGGATGGAGGAAGAGGCTTCGTCAGCCACAAGCTCGCGCGGATTGGCTGCCGCGGCGGCTGCTGTCGCCGGCCCGACCGAGGCTGGCTGGCCAGCCATCGGCTTCGCGTCCGCGATCGTGCCGAGCACGGCGCCCACCGGCGCTTCCTGTCCCTCGGCGAAGAAGATTTCGGCCAGCCAGCCGTCGCGGTCGGCTTCGATTTCGGTCGCGGCCTTGGCCGTCTCGACGGTGACGACCAGATCGCCGGCCTTGACCGGATCGCCTGGCTTCACCGCCCAGGCGATCACCAGCACGGCTTCCATGTATTCGCCGCCGGCGCTGTCGATGCTGATCGGATGGGTCGCCATCGCCGCCGCCTCCGTCACTTCAGCGTCTTCAGCGCGGCGGTGCGGATCTTCTCGGCACTTGGCAGCATCGCCGTTTCCAGCGGCTCGGAATAGGGGATCGGCATGTCCGGCAGCGTGACGCGCGCGACCGGCGCGTCCAGCGGGTAGAAGGGGTGATTCATGATCGGTGCCGCAAGCTC
>NZ_RZRW01000924.1:0-1556 GCF_003998745.1 Mesorhizobium sp. M7A.F.Ca.US.014.04.1.1
CCGTTTGCACTCAACGAGGCGACCCGGTTCATCAGCCCAACCAAGACGCCAGAGTTCCTGGCTGCGGGCCTGCCCGTAATCTCGACGGCGATCGTTGACGTCGTGCGCAGCTACGGCGCTGCTGGACTGGTGGAAATCGCCGACAGTGACGACTTGGAGAGCAAGCTGCGCTCCATGCTTTTGCGACCGCGTGAGATGCTGCTGCCGCAAGTCGATGCCTATCTGGCTGACATGTCGTGGGAAAGAACATGGACGGCCATGGCCGCTCACATTGAGGGCGCCTACCGACGCAAGAAGGTCGTCCCGTTGCGCAGGAGCGCATAGCCATGTTCGATTGGCTGATCGTCGGCGCGGGGTTTGCCGGCAGCGTGCTTGCCGAAAGAATAGCCTCGCAGCGTCATGAAAGCGTTCTCTTGGTCGATCGCCGCAGCCATGTCGGCGGCAACGCCTATGATTGCTATAATGAAGCCGGCATCCTCATCCACCGCTATGGGCCACATATTTTTCACACCAACAGCCAGTCGATCGTGGACTACCTCTCGCAGTTCACCCAATGGCGCACATACGAGCATAGGGTTCTGGCGGCGGTGGATGGGATACTGCTCCCCATCCCGATCAATCTCGACACGATAAACCGCCTTTATGGCCTCGAACTGAATTCTGCACAGTTGGAGGAGTTCTTCGCGTCGCGACGCGAAACGGTAGAGGACGTGCGAACGGCCGAGGATGTTGTCGTCAGCACCGTGGGACGCGAACTCTACGAAAAATTCTTCCGTGGCTACACCAGAAAGCAATGGGGCGTCGATCCGAACCAGCTGAGCAAATCGGTGACGGCACGAGTGCCGACCAGGACCAACCGCGATGACCGATATTTCAGCGACAGCTTCCAGAAGATGCCTGCCGGCGGATACACGAGGATGTTCGAGCGCATGCTCGACCATCCGAACATCAAGATCATGCTGCAGACCGACTTCCGCGAAATTCGTGACGAGATACCGTTCAACCGCCTGATCTATACCGGCCCGATCGACGAGTACTTCGGCTGGCGGCTGGGGCGTCTTCCTTATCGTTCGCTCCGCTTCGAGCACGTCACCCTCGACCAAGAGCAGTTTCAGCCGGTTGCCGTCGTCAACTATCCCCAGACGGAAGATTACACCCGCATCACCGAGTACAAACATCTGACCGGCCAGCAGAACGCGCGGACCAGTCTGACCTACGAATATCCTACCGATATCGGGGACCCGTACTATCCGGTGCCGCGGGCCGAAAACGAAGAGCTCTTCAAGCGCTACGAAGCGCTTGGCGCAACCTGTCCCGACGTGTGGTTTGTCGGTCGCCTGGCAACCTACCGCTACTACAACATGGATCAGGTGGTCGGGCAGGCCCTGGCAACCTTCGCCCGCATCCAGAAGAGCGTCCCGGAATGGGCGAGCGCGGGGAAGGCGTCGTTGGCCGAAGGGGCGCTGTAGCTCGCCACCCGGACGTACCTGGGAGCATCGAGCGTGGCAAGGCGGCGCCGACAGGCGCTCGCAACATCCCTCGTGCCGCTCATGTAT
>NZ_RZRW01000925.1:0-1554 GCF_003998745.1 Mesorhizobium sp. M7A.F.Ca.US.014.04.1.1
CATTATCCTTTGCCGCAACCACGCAAAGAACCTGCCGCTGACGGCTGAGCGGACTCGCGTCGCAGCCCAGCGCGCTTTCATGGTTGAGCCGACGTGGCAATCGCAGACGATGTCGTGCAACTGCCAGTCGTTCAGCTCGAAAAAGCGCTTTGCCTCGCCGTAGGTATCGTCTTTCAAACCCGATGCGCGCAGCACTGGATCTTCGAAAGCAACCGAAATTGCGGTTCCCTCGCCCCGCATCATTGCACGTGCTTCGGGGTGCAGATGTTCGGTGCCTGCAAACGCGCCAAGGCATCGCTCGGGATTACGCTCCAGCAGTTCAGCCCAGCGCTCTATGCGCTGATTTCGTGTCATTGCGGAATATGCAGCCGACGATTCAATCTTGGCGACGGCATGCAGTTGGTCGAGTGTTTGATGTTTCATGGCCAGCTCCTGTTGAGGCAGCGAAGCGCCCACGCCTTCAAGGGAATTACCGCGCCGTAATGCTTCGACAAGAGCGCCAGGCTGGAGAATTCGACACAACCGGATTGGGCCGGCGGGATCATAAACACACGTTCTGCGTTCATTGGCGGGGGCTGCTTGTGACAAACCGCTGATCCGCGACGGGATGCATCCATGTTCATCCAGCCAATCGACTATTTCCTTGCCGTCTGGTTCGCTCTTGCCGCCGCCTCGACGCTCTATGTCGGCTTCGATCAATACCGCAACAATCCCGAACCGGTGGTGATGAAATGGGGTTTCATCCTGGTGACCCTCTATATGGGTCCATTGGGGCTGCTGCTTTATGTGCTTGCAGACAAGGAGCCACGACCGGGCGAGCATGAAGACTTCACCAGGCCGCTATGGAAGCAGGGCGTCGGTTCGACCATCCACTGCGTTGCCGGCGATGCAACCGGCATCATTCTCGCGGCGGTCATCACGGCAACGCTTGGCCTGCCTATGTGGCTCGACCTCATCGTCGAATATCTGGCGGGTTTCGCCTTCGGCCTGTTCATCTTCCAGTCGCTGTTCATGAAATCGATGATGGGCGGCACCTACTGGGAGAATGTGCGCAAGAGCTTCCTGCCCGAGTTCATCTCGATGAATTTCATGATGGCCGGCATGGCGCCCGTCATGAGCTTCCTGATGATGGGGCGCGACATGCGCGCGATGGAGCCGACCGAGCTCTTGTTCTGGGGCGTGATGTCGATCGGCGTCATTGCCGGCTTCACACTTGCTTATCCCGCCAATGTCTGGCTGGTCGCCCGCGGACTGAAGCACGGGTTGATGACGCAGCGCCCGGAGGCGGCCGAAATGAGCAGTCGAGAGCCGACCGCCCAGCAACAGCACGCTACGCATCATGCCCGCGCCGGCGATGATCGACGACAAGGCCACGCCAACACATCCCACAAATCCAAACGCAACGGACATCAGATGGAGACAGACGCCACGACGCCGCAGATAGCAGCCCTCGGCATGGTCTCGGTGCTGGCGCTGGCGATTGGCATGGCCGCACCGGCGAACTGGCTGAACCTGACGCTTTCGGCACGTGACGTCGGCGGGGCGATCATGCCG
>NZ_RZRW01000926.1:0-1530 GCF_003998745.1 Mesorhizobium sp. M7A.F.Ca.US.014.04.1.1
AACACGGTCAAACCCCGCCCTGCCCACCAGGCGACGCGGCAACGCGCCGCCCACAAACCCAAAACACCGCCCACCCGCGATGTCGCCTCGAACATGTGAGCCCCGCGGACAATGTGGGGCCCAATGCCGCTGGGGGTATCGGCAATCTATCACGCCAGATTGATTGGTAGCGACGAAACCTTGAGCGGCCATAAGCGTTTATTGCTTCAGCCCAATTGAGGTGGTTCCAATGCAAACGGCATGGTTCTCCAAACCTGTGGCGGTTTTGGTCGGCGTCACCGGTTCCATCCATCATCTGTCCAACACACAGCAGGCCATTGATTTGCTCACCACACATTGGCGTGACGCAGGCAGCCCGAAGCATCGGTCCGCACTGCGCGCCTGCCAGCGGGCGACGAGCGGCGATGTTGCCCCCGACGTCGCCAGGGCGGCGCTCGTCGAAGCAGCGCGCGAAGCCCACATCCTGATCGAATAGCCACATCGTGATCTAATAGGCGTATCGATTGAACCTGCTGACGCTATAATCGCTGCGCCCCCTCCGGAGAACGCCTGCCATGACCCTGAAAACACGCAAGCTCGGCAGCCAGGGGCTGCAGGTCTCGGCTATCGGCCTCGGCTGCATGGGCATGAGCCAGTCCTATGGCCCGGCCGACGAGGCCGAATCCATCGCCACGCTGCACCGTGCCATCGACCTCGGCTGCACCTTCCTCGACACCGCCGAAGTCTATGGCCCTTACGACAACGAAGCCCTGCTCGGCCGGGCATTGAAGGGCAAGCGCGACCTGGTGACGATCGCCACGAAATTTGGCTTCCGCATCGAAAACGGCAAGCAGACCGGAACCGACAGCCGGCCCGAGCACATTCGAGAGGCGGTGGAAGCCTCGCTCGGCCGCCTCGGAACCGACCGTATCGACCTGCTCTACCAGCACCGCGTCGACCCGGCGGTGCCGATGGAGGATGTCGCGGGCGCCGTCGGCGAACTCGTCGCGCAAGGCAAGGTGCGCTTCTTCGGCCTGTCGGAAGCGGGTGCAGCCAACATCCGCCGGGCGCATGCCGTGCATCCGGTGTCGGCGTTGCAGAGTGAGTATTCGCTGTGGGAGCGCAATCTGGAGCCGGAGATCATCCCGCTGCTTGGCGAACTCGGCATCGGCCTGGTGCCGTTCTCGCCGCTCGGCCGAGGGTTTCTCACCGGCCAGGTCAAGCGTGCGGAAGACTATCCCGACGGCGATTATCGCCGCAACGACCCGCGCTACCAGGGCGAAAACTACGACGCCAATGTCGAGGCGGCCGCCAAGGTGAGCGACATCGCCGCTGCCCGCGGCGTCAAGCCCGGCCAGGTCGCGCTGGCCTGGCTGCTGGCGAAGGGCGACGGCTTTGGCATCGACATCGTGCCGATCCCCGGCACCAAGCGCAGAAAATACCTGGAAGAGAACGTCGCCGGCGCCGCTATCAAACTCGATGCCGCCGAGATGGCCGCGCTCAACGAAGCGCTCGCGCCGGGAAAAATCTCCGGCCCGCGCTATACCGAGC
>NZ_RZRW01000927.1:0-1523 GCF_003998745.1 Mesorhizobium sp. M7A.F.Ca.US.014.04.1.1
GATCTACACACTGAAGGTCGGCAACCAGGTCAGCCCGGTTTTCGAATCGCCGCTTGGCCTTTTCCATCCCGATCGCATGGGCGACCTGCTGGAGGATAAATACGGCATTGCACGACGCCGCTTGAATGGGCTCATTTCGCCATGGGCGGCCAAGCGCCTCGACGAACTTTCCGGCGACATTTCCAAGTTCAGCGTCGTCAAGCTGATGCCGTCGCGACTGCGCCAGATCGGCATCGCCAAGACCGAGCCCGGCGACGAGAACAATCAGGACGTCTCGGCCCTGGTCGGCAAGGTGGACATCCGGCAATTGGAAAACTTCAGCCAGTCCGATCCGGACGCCTATTCCTATAGCGGTGGACTGAACCGGACCACCCAGGGCCTGCTTGAATTCGTCGAAATGTTCAAGGCGCCTATCAAGGTCCTGCATCCGCTGCTGACGGCTACCCAGGAAGGCAGCTACAACGGCACCGAAAATTTCGGCGCCTTTCCCTACCAGGGGATCATCGTGGCCCATTCCAACGAGTCGGAATGGCTGCAGTTCAAGAACAACAAGAACAATGAGGCTTTTCTCGATCGCATCCTCGTCGTCAAGGTGCCGTATTGCCTGCGGATAACCGAAGAGCGGCAGATCTACGAGAAACTGTTGCGGGAGAGCGAATTGGCCGCCAGTCCCTGCGCTCCAGAGGTGCTGGACATCCTCAGCCGGTTTACCGTCTCGACCCGCTTGGCCGAGCACGACAATTCGCCGCTCTACACCAAGATGCGCGCCTATGATGGCGAGAACCTCAAGGAAGTCGACCCCAAGGCAAAGTCGGTTCAGGAATATCGGGACGCCGCCGGCGTAGATGAGGGCATGGCAGGCGTCAGCACGCGCTTTGCCTTCAAGATCCTGTCGCAGACCTTCAACTACGACACCGAAGAGGTGGCCGCCGACCCCGTGCATCTCATGTACATCCTGGAGGAGGCAATCAAGCGCGAACAGTTTCCGAAGGAGACGGAAGCCGCCTATCTGGAGTTCATCAAGTCCGAGCTGGCCGCGCGGTATGCCGAATTCATCGGCCATGAGATCCAGAAAGCCTATCTGGAATCCTACAGCGAGTACGGCCAGAACCTTTTCGACCGCTACATCGCCTATGCCGACGCTTGGATCGAAGACCAGGACTACAAGGATCCCGACACAGGCCAGATCCTCAACCGCGAGGTTTTGGACAACGAGCTTTCACAGGTCGAAAAACCGGCCGGCATCGCCAATCCCAAGGACTTCCGCAATGAGGTGGTGAAATTCACCCTGCGCGCCCGTGCAAGAAACCATGGCCGCAACCCGGCGTGGACAAGTTACGAAAAGCTGCGGGAAGTCATCGAAAAACGCATGTTCGGCCAGGTCGAGGACCTCCTGCCGGTGATCAGTTTCGGCTCCAAGCAGGACAGTGTCACGGAAAAGCGGCACAATGAATTCGTGCAGCGGATGGTCGAGCGCGGCTACACCGAGCGGCAGGTGCGTCGCCTTGTGGACTGGTCCATGC
>NZ_RZRW01000928.1:0-1515 GCF_003998745.1 Mesorhizobium sp. M7A.F.Ca.US.014.04.1.1
GACATCGAGGATGCCGCGATATTCGACGGTGGTGGCGACGCGACGGTCGAGCTTGGCCACATCGGCGGGGACGTTCTGATAGGGCATGATCGAGGCGCCCTCGAAGGTGCCGTCGGTGTCTTCGCTCCACAGCACGACCGCGTCGACGCCCATGGCCGCGGCGCAATCGGCCATATCAGGCCACAGGCTTGTGTGGACGTAGAGATAGGCGAGGCCCTCGTCATCGCAGTGCAGGTCGAGCACGATGTCGTGGCCGAGCGAGAGCTGCACCAGCCGCGTCTTCAGCCGCTGGTCGACGCTGCCAAGGGTGGTGTCGGGCAAGAGCGCTGTGTCGGGCGCCGCGAGCAGCGGAAAGCCGCGGTTGAAATTGGTGCGCGTGCCGAGATGGAAGCGGCCCTGATGCTCGCCGAAATGATATTGCGCCCGGCCGATCGGATTGGCCCAGGGCACGATGGTGAGATTGCCCTTGATGCGGCCTTCGGCTTCAGCCTTGTTGAGCATCGGCATCAGCGCGTCGATGGCGACGACACCCGGCAACTCGCCGGCATGGAGTGCCGCCTGCAGATAGGCCGAAGGAGCAGCCTTGTCGGAACCAGTGAAGCGGAACAGCGGGAATTCGTAGGAAACCCCTTCGCTTTCGCCGGCGATGCGTTCGATCGATTTCTGCATGACTTCCTCCATCAGGAGCGAGAGACATGCGATTTGAAGGCGCCGATGTCGATTGGTCCAGCCTGCCGCGCTATGGGCGCAAGAGACTATTCAGCCGGAAGCGGGATGACCGGCGCGCGCCGGTCCAGCGCCTGCGACAGCACAGCGGCGGTGACCGCCAAAACAGCGAGTGCTGCGCCGACCAGCGGCAAATTGGCATAGGAAACACCGGCGGACAGGGCCACGCCGCCTATCCAGGCGCCGCTGGCATTGCCGATATTGAAGGCGCCCTGGTTCAGCGTGGCGGCGAGGTTCGGTCCCTCGGAGGCCGCCTCGACGACCCGGATCTGCAACGGCGGCACGACGACGAAGATGAGCAGGCCCCACAGGAAGACGATGCCGATGGCAACGCTGGCGATTGCGCCGAACTGCCTGAATCCAACGAAAAGCAGGGCCATCAGCAGCAGGGTGCCGATCACTGTCGGCATCAGTTTCCAGTCGGCCAGTCTGCCGCCGATAATGTTGCCGATGGTCATGCCCGCGCCGAACAGCAGCAGAACCCACGTGACTGCCGAGGTCGACAAGCCCGATACCTCGGTGAGGTAGGGTTTGATGTAGGTGAAGACGGTGAACAGGCTTGCGGAGGTCAGCGCCGCGATCAGCATGGCCAGCCAGACCTGCAGCTTGCCCAGCACGCGCAGCTCGCCGCGCAGGCCGCCACCGCTTGGCTCGGCGACATCGGACGGCACCAACCAGGCGATCGCTGCCACCGAGATCAGGCCGATACCGACCACGGCAACGAAGGTGGAGCGCCAGCCGAACGCTTCGCCAAGTGCGGTTCCGGCGGGAACACCCAGGATGTTGGAC
>NZ_RZRW01000929.1:0-1515 GCF_003998745.1 Mesorhizobium sp. M7A.F.Ca.US.014.04.1.1
CTCGATGCGAGCGACCTGGCGCCAGGCACAATCCCATTGTCCTTCCTCACCCTCGCAGCGGTTGCCGGCTGGCGGCAGCAATGCGCCTGATCTCGGAGTTCGGCAAACTTTACCTTCGCCCGAAAGCGGACGGTCTGCCAAAGGTAACATGACTGCGTTGCTGGACGACGGGCCTGATCCAGCAATGACCCCGTATGTCAGGTTCCAACAGTATGGGAGGTTGTCCTGTCGACTATCATTGCCGTCGTCCTTCTTACTGCTCACATGCACGCAACTGCGGCGATGAGTTGTCGGACCGGCTGGATCCTATAAAAAGCCGGCCTTTCTGAAGCCGGAGAGGAAGTGTTCGAAGGAAGATGGGTCTGCGAAGGGAAGGTGGGCAAGGTAGCCAAGCGAGAGGTCCGGTTGCAGCCTCAGTGTGGCTTCGACTGCGACATGCGCGTTTTCCATCTCGCCTAGATGGGCGTAGGCCGCCGCGAGAAAGGCATGGATGAAGAACTGGTCGCCGGCCTTCCGATAAGCGTCGATGGCGTCGGCGTATCGGCCGAGCAGGAAGAGCGCGCTTCCCTTCACCTCCCAGAACCAGACCGGGGGCAACGGGTCGAGCAGTATGGCCCTTTCGAGGACCGCCAAGGACTGCTGAGGCTGGCCGCCGTAGTTGAGCCAGCTTGCATAGTCTCCGGCAATGTTGACGTCGTGCGGATTGAGCGTACGGGCCTGCTGGAAATGCAGTCCGGCATCCCCATGCTGGCGCATATGTACAAGCACGAGACCCATGCTCTGGTTGCAGATGCCGTCATTCCGGTCGAGCAGGAGCGCTGTGCGCGCAGACCGCAAGGCACTTTGCAGCGTACGAGGATCGCGGTCGTACCAGAATCGCGCAACCAGGCACTGCGCTAGATAGGCATGCCCTTGAGCAAAAGTCGGATCGAGTTCGGCGCTCCGGGTAAACATGGATTCGCCCTTGTCCATTTCATACTGATGGTAGTGCGCGCGACCCTGCAAGTAGTAGTCGTAGGCGGCCCAATCGGCCGGCGGCGTTCGCCGCGAGCGGCTAGTCGCATCTGCCTCGGCGGCGCCTTGGACGGTTGAAGCCACGAGGGCCGCCACCTCCTCCTGAACCGAAAAGATGTCCTCAAGCGCCCTGTCGTAGCGTTGAGCCCACAAATGGAAGCCGCTGGCGCCGTCGATCAGCTGCGCCGTGATCCGGATACGGCTCCCGAGCCGTCGCACGCTGCCCTCGACGAGGTAGCGCGCGCCGAGTTGCCGGTGGACTTCCGCGCCCTCCGGCGCTGGCCCACGAAACTGAAAAGATGAATTACGCGCGATCACCACGAGCGACCGGTAACGCGCCAGTTCAGTGATGATATCTTCGGTGATGCCGTCGCTCAGATAATGCTGGTCCTGATCGCCGCTCAAATTGGCGAAGGGCAGCACGGCAATGGTGGGTTTGCCGGACGGCGCGATTGGTCGCTGCACTGAACCTTCCACGCGCTCGACAGGCGCGGTGAAGCG
>NZ_RZRW01000093.1:0-14020 GCF_003998745.1 Mesorhizobium sp. M7A.F.Ca.US.014.04.1.1
TGCGCCGCCGCATATCATCCTGCGCCGTGCCCTGATCGACGGCCGCCAACTGCCGAACATCGCCCGGGATATCGGCCTGTTCATGGCCCGCACGCTGTTTCGCGGCTCCGACCTGCATATGACCGCCAAGGACCGCAAGGCCGATCTGGCGCTGTTCGCCGACAATGCCGAGCTTTGCGACATCACCGAAAACCTCGTGTTCTCCGATCCCTATTTCGATGCCAAGATGAACCGGCACACCTCGCCGCAGCTCGACGGCCTGGTCGCCGAACTGCGCGCCGACCGCGACCTCAAGGTCGAGGCGCAGCGGCTGAAGCACATCTTCGCCGCCAATGCCGAAACGCTGCTGCATGGCGACCTGCATTCCGGTTCGATCATGGTCACCGACACGGAGACCCGGATGATCGATCCGGAGTTCGCCTTCTACGGCCCGATGGCTTTCGACGTCGGCATGCTGCTTGCCAATTTCTGGATGTCCTTCTTCTCGCAACGCGGTCACGAACAGAAGGGCAAGCGCGACGCCATGCGCGCCTATCTGCTCGGTGTGACGGTCGAGACCTGGGCGGTGTTCCGCGCCGAGTTTTCGCATCTATGGCGCAGCGAGCGCACCGGCATGCTCTACCAAAAGAGCCTGTTCGAGGACCAGGGCGACATCCTTGCCTCAGAGCAGGCGCTCGACCATGTGCTGCACCAGATCTGGACCGATCTGCTAGGCTTTGCCGGCGTCGAAGTGCACCGGCGCATCCTCGGTCTCGCTCACAATGCCGATTTCGAGACCATTGCCGACGAGGATCTGCGCGCCAGTTGTGAAGCAAAGGCGCTGAAATTCGGCCGCCACCTCGCCGTCAACCGGCGCCAGATCCACAGCATCGACGAGGTCAACCAACTGGCCGCGCTGATCGAACAGGAGAGCAGCATTTGAACGTCGGCGACCGCCACTATCGCACCATCTGGCTGAGCGACGATGGCCGTTCGGTCGATATCATCGACCAGCGCTGGCTGCCGCATGATTTCCGCATCGAGAGGATCGGCACGGTTGCCGGCATCGCCACCGCCATCCGCGACATGTGGGTGCGCGGCGCGCCGCTGATCGGCGTCACCGCTGCCTATGGCGTCGCCATGCAGATGGCCGACGATGCGTCGGATGCAGCGCTCGACGCCGTGTGGGAGACCCTGCACGAGACGCGGCCGACCGCGATCAATCTGCGCTGGGCGCTGGACGAAATGCGGCGCTTCCTGCGGCCTTTGCCTACCGAACAACGCGCTGCAGCCGCCTATCGGCGGGCCAGTGAGATCGCCGACGAAGATGTCGGCCTCAACCGCGCCATCGGCGAGAACGGTCTCACCATCATCAAGGCGATCGCGGCGCGCAAGCAGAAGGGCGAGCCGGTCAACATCCTGACCCATTGCAATGCCGGCTGGCTGGCGACGGTCGATTACGGCACGGCGACCGCGCCGATCTACCTGGCCACAGAAGCCGGCATTCCGGTCCATGTCTATGTCGACGAGACGCGGCCGCGCAACCAGGGCGCCCAGCTGACCGCCTGGGAGATGGCCGGGCACGGCGTGCCGCACACGCTGATCGTCGACAATGCCGGCGGCCATCTGATGCAGCGCGGCGCAATCGACATGGTCATCGTCGGTACCGACCGCACCACCGCCGACGGCGACGTCTGCAACAAGATCGGCACCTATCTCAAGGCGCTCGCCGCCGCCGACAACGACGTGCCGTTCTATGTCGCGCTGCCGTCGCCGACCATCGACTGGACGGTGCATGACGGACTGGCCGAAATCCCGATCGAGCAACGCTCGGCCGACGAGGTCTCGCTGGTCTGGGGCAAGACCGCCGCCGGCGAGATTGCCCAGGTGCGCATTTCGCCTGAGACGACGCCGGCGGCCAACCCGGCCTTCGACGTGACGCCGGCGCGGCTGGTGACCGGCCTGATCACCGAGCGCGGTGTCGCCAAGGCCTCGCGCGAGGGCCTGAAGCAGATGTTTCCCGAGCGGGCGTAGCCGCTCGCTTCTAGTACAGAGGCTCGGCCATGTGCTTGGGTGTCGGCCAAGTCTCGGTGATACCCGGCTGCACCGGCCGCTCCAGATAGGTCGAGAGCACCACATAGCTGCGCGTCGAGGTGACGCCCGGCGTTTCGTAGAGGCGCGCCAAAAGGCCTTCGAGGGCCCTGGTGTCTTCGGTGCGGACCTTCAGCAGCATGCAGGTGTCGCCGGCGACGGTATGGATTTCCTCCACTTCGGGATATTGCGAGACCGCCATCAGTTCCGGCGTCTTTCCCCAGCCCCTGGTGTCGATATGGACAAAGGCGAGCAAAGGCTTTTTCACCGCCCGGGGATCGATGATGGTGACCGTGTTGCGGATGGCGCCGCTGCGCCGGAGCCGTTTGACCCGCTCATGCGCTGCCGGTGGCGACAAGCCGACGCGATCGCCGAGTTCGGCGTAGCTGATCGTGGCATCATCGACCAGGACACCTAATATTCTTCGGTCTATCGCGTCGAGATCGCGGGCCGCCGGCCTGTTCTGCAGAATGCCATCTGTTTCTTCATCCATGGCGAAATTCCTGGTTCTCCGCTGAATAGAATACGGCCATTATGCCGATATGTCGAACATTGATCAACTTGCACCATTGACTGCCCGAGCCCCGATCCCGGCGCTTGCCTATCTGTTGACGGGCTGCATCGCGGTCATCGGCTCGAACTCGCTGGTGCTGGGTCCGATTGCACCGGCTGTCGCCTCGTCGTTCGGGACCAGCGTGCCGGCCGTGATGATTGCGGCGGCCGCGTTCGGCCTCGGCACCTCTGCCAGCGCGCTGTTCCTGGCGCGCTACATCGACCGGCTCGGTGCTCGCAGAATGCTGCAGGGCGCACTGCTGCTGTTGGCACTGGCGCTGGTCGCCAGCGCCGCGGCACCCACGGTGATCATGCTGGTCGCCGCACAGCTGCTGGCCGGCATCGCCGCCGGCGTCGCCATGCCGGCGATCTATGCCAGCGCGGCGGCCATCGCCCCACCGGGCAGGGAGAGCGGCACGATCGGCGTCGTGCTGACCGGATGGACGCTCAGCATGGTCGCCGGCGTCTCGCTGTCGGCCGTGCTTGCCGATCTTGTGCATTGGCGCGCCGTTTTCGTGGCGGTCGCGGTGCTTGCGGCCCTTGCATGGATGGGACTGACAGTGACGTCGCTCAGCGACACCAGGAAGGCCGGACCGGCGCCCGCCCCGCTGGAAGCGCTCGGCATTCCCGGAATCCTGCCGCTGCTGGTCGCGTGCGCGGCCTTCATGACTTCGTTCTACGGCGTCTATGGCTATCTCGGCGACCATCTTCATGTCGGGCTTGGACAGCCGGTGAGTGCCAATGGCCTGGCGGCGCTTGCCTACGGCATAGGCTTCGGCACCGCTGCTCTGCTCGACGGCGTCATCGACAGACTGGGTGCGCGGCGCGTCATGCCGTTTGCCTATCTTCTTGTCGCCGTCGTCTACGTCGCGATGGCGGCGACGAGCGACAGTTTCGGGCTGACCTTGACCATGGTGGCAATCTGGGGACTGGCCAATCATTTCGGCCTGAACGTCCTGGTGATGCGCCTGTCGGCGCTCGATCCGTCGCGGCGCGGCACGATCATGGGGCTGAACAGTGCGGTGACTTACCTCGCGGTCTTTGTCGGCACCACCAGCTTCGGGCCGCTTTATTCCAACTTCGGCTTTGCTGTCTGCGTGATGGTTGCAGCACTGCTCATGCTGATCGCCGCATCGGCGGCGGCGTGGCGCACGCGGTAGTCGAACGTGCTTGGCCCAACCTTCTCACGGTTGACAGCAGCGTCCTGCCCTTTCATACAAAGCCGTTAATGTTCTCAGGGCGGGGTGAAAGTCCCCACCGGCGGTAAGGGTTTCTACCCAAGCCCGCGAGCGCTTTCCGGTCCACGCATCAATGCGTGGATTCTTAAGTGCTAGAGCGTCCTTTACGCGTCCAAGGGACGCGTGGCGCTCTAGTGGAAAGGTCAGCAGATCCGGTGTGATTCCGGAGCCGACGGTTACAGTCCGGATGGAAGAGGACGAAACGGAAGCCGGCCCGCTTTTTGCGGGCTTAATCCGTATCGTGCGTCCTGATTCTGGTTCGAAACGGAAGGATGGACCCATGAATCAGCATTCCCATAAAGACTATGAAACGACCCGCATCGCCGTTATCCGCGCGCGCTGGCATGCCGACATCGTCGACCAGTGCGTACAGGCCTTCGAAGCTGAACTGGCCTCTCTGGGAGACGAGCGCTTCACCGTCGACATCTTCGACGTGCCCGGCGCCTATGAAATTCCCCTGCATGCCAAGACCCTGGCCGGGACCGGCCGTTATGCCGCGATCCTCGGCACAGCCTTTGTGGTCAATGGCGGCATCTACCGGCATGAGTTCGTCGCAAGTGCTGTCATCGACGGCATGATGAACGTGCAGCTGTCGACCGGCGTGCCGGTGCTGTCGGCGGTGCTCACCCCGCACAACTACCACGACAGCGCCGAGCACCACCGCTTCTTCTTCGAGCACTTCACTGTCAAGGGCAAGGAAGCGGCGAACGCCTGCGTGCAACTCCTGGCGGCGCGGGACCTGATCGCGGCCTGAGGTCGTCAAACTGGCCGGATTTCAACCCTGCAACAAGAATTGCGATCGAGAAGCGCTCCGAAGGTTGCGGTTCCCTTGAAATCCCGCCAGAAGCATCAAGGGCCGACCGGCAAACCGGCCGGCCCGCGACGTTGCGCTTGAAACCAGATACGGGAGACTATTGGGTGGCTCGCATAACACTGAGACAATTGCTCGACCACGCCGCCGAATACGGCTATGGCGTGCCCGCTTTCAACATGAACAACATGGAACAGGGCCTCGCCATCATGGAGGCCGCCGAGGAGACCAAGTCGCCGGTCATCCTGCAGGCTAGCCGCGGCGCGCGCGCCTATGCCAATGACGTGGTGCTGGCCAAGCTGATCGACGCGCTGGTCGAAATCCATCCCGACATTCCGGTCTGCATGCATCTCGACCATGGCAACAACGAAGCCACCTGCGTCACCGCGATCCAGTACGGCTTCACCTCCGTCATGATGGACGGATCGCTGAAGGAAGACGGCAAGACGCCGGCCGACTACGCCTACAATTCCGGCATCACCAAGCGCGTCGTCGACATGGCGCATTGGGGCGGCGTGTCCGTCGAAGGCGAGATCGGCGTGCTCGGCTCGCTCGAGAGCGGCGGCGGCGAGCAGGAAGACGGCCACGGCGTCGAAGGCGCGATCAGCCACGACCAGCTTTTGACCGATCCCGAACAGGCGGTCGAGTTCGTCAAGGACACCCATGTCGATGCGCTGGCGGTGGCCATGGGCACCAGCCATGGCGCCTACAAATTCTCGCGCAAGCCGGACGGCGCGGTGCTGGCCATGAACGTCATCGAGGAGATCCATCGCCGCCTGCCGAACATGCACCTGGTCATGCACGGCTCGTCCTCGGTGCCCGAGGATCTGCAGGAGATCATCAACAAATATGGCGGCCAGATGAAGCCGACCTGGGGCGTGCCGGTCGAGGAGATCCAGCGCGGCATCAAGCACGGCGTGCGCAAGATCAACATCGACACCGACAACCGCATGGCGCTGACCGGCGCGATCCGCAAGGTGCTGACCGAGAACCCGAGCGAGTTCGACCCGCGCAAGTATCTGACACCGGCCATGGCCGCCATGCGCAAGCTCTGCAAGGAGCGCTTCGAACAGTTCGGCACCGCCGGCAACGCGCAGAAGATCAAGCCGCTGCCGGTCGCCGAAATGGCCAAGCGCTACAAGTCGGGCAGTCTGGACCCGAAGTTCGGCTGAGCTGAACGCTGGTATCGAGGGCAGGAGCGCGGCAGCGCCCTGCCCGTTTACCGAACGCTATTGAAGCGTGCGCGCCGGCGGCTGACCGGCGTGGTCGCGCGCGATGCCGGCGTCGGCATCCTCGGCGCCAAAAGCACGGTCGAGGCCCGTCGCCACGACCGAGACCCTGAAGCGGCCTTCCATGCCCTTGTCGAAGATGGCGCCAACGATGATGTCGGCATCCTCGTAGACCTCTTCGCGAATGCGGGTGGCGGCCTCGTCGACTTCAAACAGGGTCATGTCCCTGCCGCCCGATATCGAGACCAGCACGCCCTTGGCGCCTTTCATCGACACTTCGTCGAGCAGCGGGTTGGCGATCGCGGCTTCGGCCGCCTTCATCGCGCGGCCTTCACCGGAAGCCTCACCGGTGCCCATCATGGCGCGGCCCATGTCGCGCATCACGGATTTGACATCGGCGAAGTCGAGATTGATCAGGCCTTCCTTGACGATGAGGTCGGTGATGCAGCTGACGCCGGCATAGAGCACCCGGTCGGCAATGACGAACGCATCGGCGAAGGTGGTCTTGGCATCGGCGATCCTGAACAGGTTCTGGTTCGGGATGACGATCACCGTGTCGGCGCTCTCGCGCAGCCGCTCGATGCCTTCTTCGGCCATCTGCATGCGGCGCCGGCCTTCAAAGGTGAACGGCTTCGTGACGACGCCAACCGTCAGGATGCCGGCTTTGCGCGCCGCCTGGGCGATGATTGGAGCCGCACCGGTTCCCGTGCCGCCGCCCATTCCGGCGGTGACGAAACACATATGCGTGCCGGCCAGATGATCCATGATCTCGTCGAGCGATTCCTCGGCCGCGGCGCGACCGATCTCGGGAAGCGATCCGGCGCCCAGCCCTTCGGTGACATGAGCGCCAAGCTGGATCAGCCGCGTCGCCTTGGACATAGTCAGCGCCTGCGCGTCGGTGTTGGCGGCGATGAATTCGGTACCCTGAAGCTGCTCGGCGATCATGTTGTTGACGGCATTGCCGCCGCCGCCGACGCCGATAACGGTGATCTTGGGTCTCATCTCGGAGATTTCGGGCTTCTTGAACTCGGCCATGCCTGTTTCTCCTTCGTCAATTGCGCGCGCTTCACGACCCACCCGCAGACTGCCTTGGGCATATTGCAATCGAGCGGCATGACGCGAATCAGTCCGTTGCGATGGGTACCCCAAAAAGCCAGACAGCGGCCAGAGGTGCAAGTGCATGCGAGGTCAAGATTTGTGATGACCGTTTTGCACAGCGTGGCTCGGGCGCTGCGTGCGCCAGATCTTACCGCAGCGAACTCGCCGCTCCCGCCGATAGCGGCTGCGCGCTGGTTTACCGTCTCGTGCTTGGCATTCCGCCCTCCAACCTCTATGTTGCGATCGCAGATCGCGCAATTGGTTTTGAAATGCCTCCCGACATACCAGCTAGTGACTTGAAAAAATAAGGAAAAGCGCTTGGCGACAGCCACGTCTGTTTTCCTAAAACTCACCAGCTATTTTTACCAGGGACGTGCGGCCGGTCAGGCTGCGGCACCTTCGAAAACCAGAGGTTTTAAATTGAGCGATGCAATTGCGGACGTTTTGAACTGGCTTGAAAGCAGAACCGACATCCAGAGCCTCAGGGCGGCGGTGTGCGACCTCAACGGTATCATGCGCGGCAAGCGCATTCCCGTCGAGCAGGCAAGAAAGGCGCTGGAAGGCAAGCTGCGCATGCCTTTTTCGCTGATCGGACTGGATGTCTGGGGCGAAGACATCGAAGGCAACAGCCTGGTTTTCTCGACCGGCGATGCCGATGGACTGTGCCAATGGACCGGGCGCGGCATTCTGCCGGTGGCCTGGACGGCGCATCCGACGGCACTTGTCCCGCTGTGGCTTGCCGACGAAAGCGGCGCGCCCTATCTCGGCGACCCGCGACGGGCGCTGGCCCGCATCCTCGATCGCTACAAGGCCCTGGGCCTGACCCCGGTCGCGGCAACGGAACTCGAATTCTACCTCGTCGATCCGCAATCGCAGCGGCCGGTCGGCCCTGTCTCGCCGGTGACCGGACGCCGGCTCGATTCCGACGCGGCGCTGTCGATCGACGAAATCGACGATTTCGAATCCTTCATCCATGACGTCTACGAGGCTTGCCGGACGCAAGGCATTCCCGTCGACACGGCCATCGCCGAAAACGGCGTCGGTCAGTTCGAGATCAATCTGAACCATGTCGCGGACGCGTTGCGGGCGGCTGACGATGCGGTGCTGTTCAAGCGCACGGTGAAGGGCATTGCCCGCAAGCACGGCTTTGCCGCCTGCTTCATGGCCAAGCCCTATGGCGACCGGGCGGGCAACGGCTTTCACGTTCATTTCAGCCTGGTCGACGGTGAAGAGCGCAACGTCTTCGACGACGGCACCGACCAGGGCTCGGAGACCATGCGCCATGCAGTCGGTGGCCTGCTTGCGGCAATGGCCGAGAGCACGCTGGTATTCGCGCCGCACTTCAATTCGTACCGCAGGCTGCGCCCAAGATCCTATGCGCCAACCGCGGTCGCCTGGGGCTATGAGAATCGCATGGTCGCGATCCGCATTCCGGGCGGGCCGACCGCTGCTCGCCGTATCGAGCACCGCGTATCGGGAGCCGACGCCAACCCCTATCTGGTGCTCGCGGCCATATTGGGCGCCGCGCTGACCGGCATCGAAAGACAGTTGTCGCCAGGTGATCCGATCGGCACAGACGGCCAGGGACTTCCGCCGGCAAAGCTGCCGCCGGACTGGGCATCCGCGATCGCCGCCTTCGAGAGCGGGACGCATGTGGCGGAGATTTTTCCAGCCATCCTGCGCGACTCCTTTGTGGCCTGCAAACGCCAGGAGCTGAACACGTTCGCGCTCAATGTCAGCGATTTCGAGATCGAGACATACCTCGAGAGCGTCTAGATCGGGTTACGCCAGTACGGCCAAGCTGCCGCGCATCGGCCAATCATGTCCTGGCGGCCGCGATACGGTCGGCAGCCCTCGGGCTTCCTGCGTACCGAACCCTAATCGCGTCAGGCAGGCTCGCGCCAGGGCCGCATTGCTGTCGATGACGAGCAATCCATTCACGTCGTTGAGGCTGGCGGCCACCACCGACAGTTCGGTGCAGCCGAGCAGGGCGGCATCGGCGCCGGCCGCTTGCGCGATGTCGAGCGCGCGCTCGGTTTCAACCGCCGCATCCGCGATCGAACCCGCCTTGACGAGGCTGATCGCGCTGTCGACGCACGCCTGAAATTCGGTGTTCGAGGGAAGGCAGAGCTCAAATCCCGCCGCCGACATCCTGTCCTGATAGAAGCCGGAGACCAGCGTGCCCTGGGTGGCGAGAACAGCAACCCGGCCCCGCTCCAGGCTACGACGCGTCTCCGCCACCACGGCGTCGCCGATATGGATGATTTCCGCGCGCGAATTCGCCGCCAGTTGGTCGTACCAATGATGGGCGGTGTTGCACGGCATCGCGACGCAGGCGACGCCGAGCGCATTGAGCGTCGCGACCGCCGCTTTCAAAGGCGCCAGCGGGCCGTCATGGCCGGCAAGGATGGCTTCGGTCCTGTCGGGCAGCTGCGGTACGCTGAGGATCACGGCAGGCACATGTTCGTTGTCTCTGAACGCCTGGGTCATCCGGGTCAATTTGAAGTAGAAGTCAGCCGATGCAAGCGGCCCCAGGCCGCCGATAATGCCGAGCTGGGGACGGATGCTGTCGTCGATCATCCGGCAGGCTCGGCTTCGAGCTGTTCCGAGACGGTTTCAGGCTGTGTCGCCTCCCTGTGGCTGGGAGCGATCATTGCCGTGCTCGCCGCGACGGTGCAGACGCTGGCCAGCGTCATGAACGTGTCCACGGCCGCATCCACCGCGACGAACAAAGCGAACGCCGCCTCGAAGGGAAGCTTCAGGTAGCCGCAGACGATGGACATCTGCGACAGGATGAGCAGGCTGCCCATGCCGCCGGTGGTGAGCGCGAGAAGCGCCGAGATGATGCCGACGAGCACGAGGTCGGGGACTGCAAGCGGATGGCCGTAGAGCTGGGCGATGAACAGCGCACCCGAAGTGTAGAGCAGCGCCGGGCCTGTACGCAGCAAAGCCGCCTGCAGCGGCACCAGCAGTTCCACGACCACCAGGCTGAACCGCAGGCGCTCGCTCAAAAGGTTGATGACCCACGGCAGCGAGGCGACCGTAGAGCGTGTGGTGATGGCCACCATGAGAAGGGGCTGGCAGGTCTTGATCGTCGTCCAGTAGCTTCGTCGCGACCGGATGGCGATAATGGCAAAGGCGCCGGCAACGAATATGAGGCAGGAAAAACCCATCACCAGCAGGTAACCGCCCATCAGCGTGAGCGGCTTGGTTCCGGTCGACGCGGTCTGGTCCGCGATCAGGATGAAGGTTGCAAAGGGCAACCCCCAGATGAACCAGTTGGTCAGCACCGTACAGGCCCTGTAGACCGCGTTGAGCGCCTGCGTCAGGCTCATGGACGAGGGCTGGGGAATCTTCCCCATCGCGAGCCCGAAAAGCAGGCAGAACAGCAGAACCTGGATGGTCTGTCCCGAGGCCAGCGCATTGAAGACGTTGTTCGGCACCAGGTCGAGCAGGATCGAATGCCCGCCGCTGGGATCCCCATTGGAGGGCGGCGGCTGGAACGGGAAGGCGAGATCGGTGGACACGCTGCCTTGCGAATTGATGAACTCGCCAAGCTCGATGCGCGACTGGGGATTCTCGATCTGGCCCGGCTGCAGGATCAGCGACAAGGTGCCGCTCACCAGCACGGCCAGGAACGACACGACCAGCACGGCCATACCCACCTTACCGAGGTAGCGGACCGATTTCGGGTCCTGGACCATCGCCGTGATGGAGAAGATGACCGATGAGACCAAATAGGGCAGGACGACCATCTTTAGGAAATTCAGGTAGAGTTGTGCGACAGGGCTGATCGCATGGGCAAAGTCTGGATAGTAGAGGCCGCACAGGATTCCTGCAGCAATCATCGCAATCGTCGTCACCGGCGATCGCAAGATACGCCTTGCCGCGAGACGCCAATCGAAAGGCAGGGGTCCGGCTACGTCGGAGATGGCCATTGTCAGGCTTTGCTCCCCAGGCGATAGCGGGCGATGATCTCGTCCGTGTTGAGAATCTGCTGACCCCGCGCGAGGTCGAGATACAGATCGACAAAGGCCGCGAGATGCGGATTGTCCGGCCGCACGCCGACTGCGATCGTATCGACCTTGTCGGTCAGCGTGATGGAGCGCGCTACGACTGTCATCGACGGATCGTCGACCATCAGCTTCTTGATCTCGAAATCATCGCGATAGGCCATGTCGATCGTCCCGTTTCGGATCGCATCGATGATCAGGTCCCAGCTTGCCAAGCGATGGATTTGCGCATGTGGGAAAGTCGTGGCCGCATAAGTGGCGAAGGAAGAGCCCTCGATCACGCCGAGATCACCTGAGAAATCACGGACAATCTGTTCTGGCGGCTTGCCTTGCGCGATACGCGCCAGGTTGAGGCGGTTGGCGATCAGCCCTTGCCGCAGCATGGCGTAGGGGCGGGAATAGATGATCGACCGGCCGCGCTGAAGCGTCCTGCTGAGCTTGCCAATCGCCATGTCGGCCTGTCCGGAACTGACCTGTCTGACGATATCGTCGAACGTTGCGGCGGATCGGTCGAACACCGGCTCGACCCCAAGCGCCGCGGCGATGCCGTGGGCCAGTTCCATGTCTATGCCATTGTCCCCCGATCCGTCGGCCGGGAAGAACGGATTGGAAGCGAAGGCCGGCATTGCGATGCGCAAGGCATCGCCGCTCGCGATCGGCGTTGGGGCGTTCTCCGCCTGCTGTCCTGGAGTGTTGGCCGCCCGGGCTTGCGAGATCAGCAACCCGCCGCTCCCGGCCGCAAGCAGTGTACGACGTGTAACCGGCATACGCGTTCTCAATTAGACCGGGAAAGCCAGCAAGATGCACAACCGACGTTAAACAAACGTATATATTACACTGCGCTTTTTTATGTATTGGATAAGCAGCTCAGCGCCACAAAATATTAGTATCACCTAATGTAAAAGGAATGGCGGAAGGATCGCGTTACTTCCCGCCAGGCGATTAGTTGGCCCCTAGGCGATCAGCTGCACTGTCAAAACGTCTCTGCCCAGGGCCGCAGCTCAAGCTCCGAGCTCCAGGCGCTGCGATGCTGGGGATGGGTTGTAAGATAGGCCTCGGCGATGGCGTCCGGCGATAGACGGCGGTCCGGCCGGCCGGGATCGGCCACCTGTCCGGCCGGCTCGATCTGGCCGTCGATGATGAAGTGGGCGACGTGGATGTTCTGCGGAGCGAGCTCGCGGGCCATGGACTGCGCCAGGCCGCGCAGGCCGAATTTCGGCATGGCGAAGCCGGCTGAGCCGGGAAATCCCTTCACACTGGCGGTGGCGCCGGTGAACAGGATCGATCCGGAACCCCGCCCAAGCAGCCGGCGCGCCGCCTGCTGGCCGACCAGGAAGCCGCCATAGGCGCCGACCAGCAATGCCTGTTTGACCGCTTCGGCATCGAGCTCGGCGATCGGTCCGCGGGTGCGCGCGCTGGCGTTGAACACTGCAAGCGCCAGCGGGCCGGCCTTGTCTGCAGTGTCGAACAGGCTGGCGACGGACGCGACGTCGGCAACATCCGTCTCGACGGCCAGCGCACCGGTTTCGTCGGTCAGAGCGCTGAGCTTCTCGAAATTGCGGGCGGCCAGAATCACGCGAAAGCCTTCCTGGGTGAGAAGGCGCGCAAGCGAGGCGCTCAGACCAGCGCCGGCGCCTGCAATGACGGCCACATCGGATGCCATGATTTTTCACTCCTTGCGGATTTCGGCGGAAGCGTTCGCCAGATCAGGCAAGGTCGCGCCTTCGGGGCTGACAGGCAAGAGGTGGCATCTCGGCGGTTGTTGAGCCAGACGGCTGCAGAACCAACGTTGCGCGGTCCAGCATCGCCTGTGGCGCTACGAAGGCCGCTCGGCCTTCAGCACCGAGACCGCCGCTTCGACAGTGGCAAGGCTTGGACCTTGCCCGCCAACCGGATTCATCCGACCGATATTTTGACGGTAGAATCGTCAGGCTTCGCAAAGCTATCGGCGATCTCATCGATGGGGACTGGAGCATGGTCCCGAAAAGTGGGAAACGGTTTTCGGAAAAGATCATGCTCAACGAGGAAACGACTATGGAACCAATCTGGGCCGTCGGCCTGATGACCGGCACGGTGCTGGACGGCAACATCGACGTCGCGCTGATCAAGACCGATGGCGAACGCATCGAGGATTTCGGCACCTACCGGCTGATGCCCTATCCCGCGTCGATCCGCTCGCTGCTGGAAGAGACGCTGACGGAGGCGCGGGGGTGGAGTTTCGTTGGGCCGGAGCCGGCGATCTTCCGCACCGCGGAGGATGCCCTGACACGCGCGCAATCGGCGGCCGTCAAGGAGTTGGTCGAAGGCTATGGCATGACGATGGCCGATATCGGCATCGTCGGTTTTCACGGCCAGACCGTTCTGCATCGTGCGCCGCAGGTTGGACGGCTGGGCCAGACCCGGCAGCTCGGCGACGGTGAGCTGATGCATGCCATACTGGGCACCAAGGTCGCATACGATTTCCGCTCGGCCGACATGCGCGCCGGGGGGCAAGGCGCGCCGCTGGCCGCGGTCTATCACACCGCGCTGATGCGCAGCGCCGGTGCCAATGGCGAGGTCGCCGTACTCAATCTCGGCGGCGTCGCCAACATCACCTGGTGGGACGGCGCTGACAATGTCGTCGCCTTCGACACCGGCCCCGCCAACGCGCCGCTCAACGATTTCATCAAGTCGAAGGGGCTCGGCGAGATGGACCGCGACGGCGCGCTTGGCTGGGCGGGAACGGTCGACGAGGCCCGGCTCGCCAAGCTGCTGCAGCACCCTTATCTGAGCAAAGCCTACCCGAAATCGCTGGACCGTTTCGACTTCGGTGCCGCGATGGCGGACGGCCTGAATGCAGAGGATGGTGCGGCCTTGCTCACCGCGTTCACCGCCGGCGCCGTCGGCAAGGCACTCGACCTCTTGCCGCACCGGCCGAAGAAACTGGTGGTCAGCGGCGGAGGTCGCCATAAGCCGACCATGATGGCGATGCTGGCCAGCCGCGCCGGCGGTGAACGCGGTGAGCAAGGC
>NZ_RZRW01000930.1:0-1512 GCF_003998745.1 Mesorhizobium sp. M7A.F.Ca.US.014.04.1.1
CCCGATATCCTTGGCGAAGGCGCGCGCCGCCAGCAATTCGATGATGTTGTCGGCGATCTCGCGCACCGACATCGGCTGCGGCTCCGGGTCGAAACGCCCGGCTTCGATCTTGGAATAGTCGAGAAGATCCTCGATCAGGGCAAGCAATGCGCTGGCTGAGGTCGAGACGGCGCCGACATAGGTCTGCTGCTCCGGCGACAGGCTGGTGTCGGCGAGCAACCTGGCCATGCCCATGATGCCGTTCATCGGGGTGCGGATTTCATGGCTGACGGTGGCGAGGAAACGCGATTTGGCCTGGCTGGCATATTCGGCCCGTTCGCGTGCGGTGATCAGCGAGGACTCGGCGCGTTTGCGGGCGGTGATGTCGCGGGCGATGGCGCGGTGCGAAACCGCGCCACTGTCCTTGTCGCGCACCGACAGTTCGATCCAGGAGAACCAGCGCTGCCCGCTCGGCGTGCTGATAGAGACATCGGTGGAACTCAGGCACTCATGGTCGGAAAAGGCGGCATCGGGAACCATGCCGACCTCGATGCCGAGTTCCGCCAGGGTCTTGCCGGCAAGATCGCGCTGGTCGATCTCGACGAGATCGGCGAAGACCTTGTTGGCATAGACGATGTAGCCGTCGCGGTCGCGATGGATGACGAGATCTCCAAGCGCGTCGATCAGGCCACGAAAGCGCTCATCGCTCTCCTGCATCTCCCACATGCGGTCGGCCAGCGTCTCGATCTCGGCGCGGCTGCGGGCCGTGGTTTCGTCAAGAAGGGCGGCGGTGCGATGTTCGCTCCGCCTGGCGCGCAGATGCATGGCAAGGCCGGCTAGGCCGGTTGCGAGCAATGCAACGCTGATGAACATCGGTGCCCCGGTCAGGTGCGCCAGCCCGGCCATCACCACGATGGCGACGAATGTCAGAAAGGACAGGCCTTCGCGCCTGGAGAATTCCGGCTCGGGCACCAGCGGCGGCGCGGCGACGAAGCGCCGCGTCGACGCCGGCGGGAGCACCGCATCGACATCGTCGCCAGTGTCCGCCTGTTGGCTGCCGGATTGCGCGATCATGCGAAATTCTTGCCAGACAGAGCTTATGGAAAATTGCGGCGGATCGTTCCAATTTTAGCGGATGAGCGCTTTTTGCCGAGGCGCGGCGGGTTTGCCACCAGATCTGGCGATTGCATCCGCCCTTCCGGCAGTTGGGCGGAGTCACATATCCACGACGACGCGGCCGCGGATCTTGCCCTCGACGATATCGCGCGCGGCATCGACGATGCCGTCGAACCCGATGGTGCTGGACAGGCTGGCGAGCTTCTGCAGATCGAGGTCGGTGCCGATGCGGCGCCATGCCTCGAGGCGGACTGCTTTCGGCGCCATCACTGAATCGATGCCGAGCAATGAGACACCGCGCAGGATGAAGGGCGCGACGCTGGCCGGCAGGTCCATGCCGCCGGCCAGGCCGCAGGCGGCGACCGCGCCGCCATAGGAGGTCATCGAGAGCACATTGGCCAGCGTGTGGCTGCCGAC
>NZ_RZRW01000931.1:0-1510 GCF_003998745.1 Mesorhizobium sp. M7A.F.Ca.US.014.04.1.1
GCCCCGGTCTGGATCGTCGGCAGCGACTGCAGGATGACCTGGAAGGGCGTGCCGGCCGCGAGATCACCGGTCAATTGGTCGGGAATGTCGACCACCGCCTCGCGCAGGTCCGAGCGCGCCACGGTGACGACCGTCTGGCCGGGCGAGACCGTCTGGCCAACTTCGGCGCCGACAGCGGTGACGACACCGTCGAAATCAGAGAACAGCCTGGCATAGCCGAGCTGTTCCTGCGATTTGGCAAGCGAGGCCTTGGCCCGCTCGACACCTGCCTCCGCAGCTTTGCGCGCCTGCTGCGCGGCGTCGAAGACAGCTTGCGTGGCGTTGGCCGAGGCGAGTAACTGGCGCTGCCGTTCCTCGCTGGCGGCGGCGTTGGCGAACTGCGCCTCGGCATTGGACAGTTCCGCCTTGGCCGCCTGGAGCGACAACTCCAGCGCGGTCGGATCGAGTGCCGCTATCGTCGTGCCCTTGCTGACGATGTCGCCGACCTGGACGTCGCGCGAGACGACCCGGCCAAGCAGACGGAAGGCCAGATCGGCGCTGACCTGCGGTTCGACGGATCCGGCAAAACCGAAGACTTGCGTGGTGCGCGGCTCGATCACCATCGACAGCACCGGCCGGATGATCTCGGGCGGCTTTTCCTCCGACCTGGAGCAGGATGCCAGCGCGCCGAGCATGAGCACGCCGAGCAGGATGCGCGGCGTCCGGCTCATTGGCCCGCTCCCGATATCTCGATCGTCTGTCCAGGGCTGAGCAGCTGTCCTCCAGCGGTGACGACGCTCTGGCCTTCGTCCAGTCCCCTGGCGATCACGACCGTGCCCGAATTGAACGCCAGCACTTCGACCGGCGCCATCGTCACCGCCTTGGTCGAGGGATCGACGATCCAGACCGCCGGCTTGCCGCCGCTGGACGTCAGCGCCTGCCAGGGCAGCAGGATCGCCTTCGCCGGCTTGGCGCTTACCGAGCCGATGACGGCTGCTCCCAGCGGCATGCCGGCGGGCGTGTCGGGAATGGCGACCTTGACCCGGATCGAGCCCGAAGCCGGGTCGACCGCAGGCGAGATTTCGCGGACCTTGCCCGTTGCCCTGACCTGCGGATCGGACAACAGCGTGATCGTCACCGCAGGCGATGCCGGTGTCTTGGCGATCAGCGTCTCCTGCACGTTGAACACCGCGTCGCGGTCGCCGTCCTCGGCGACGGTGAAGACGGTTTGCGCGGCTTGCACCACTTGGCCGGTTTCGACTTGGCGGGCGGTGATCACGCCGGCGGCACCGGCCTTGAGCTCGGTGAAGGACAGGTTTTGCTGGGCGTTGGAGAAAGCGCTCTGCGCGGCTTCGACGCTGCCTTGTGCCACCTTCAGGGCCTGGTCCGCGGCGTCATAGTCGCGCCTGGTGGTGAAGCCCTGCGCCAGCAGCGTTTTCTGCCGCTCGAAGGCGGCAACGGACTGGGTCAGTTGCGCCTTGGCTGCATCAAGATCGGCCTGCGCCGAGCGCAGGTCGGATTCCTGCTCCTG
>NZ_RZRW01000932.1:0-1509 GCF_003998745.1 Mesorhizobium sp. M7A.F.Ca.US.014.04.1.1
AAGGCGCGGATCAGGGCGAAGGCGCTGACGGCAAGCACGATGGTGAAAACGAATTTGGAAAGGAAGCGCATCGTGTGCGCGGCCGCCATGAAATCCGGGCGTGGGCCGATGGTCAGCAGGAAAACGACGGCCGCGATCACCGCTGCCGCACCGGCGGCCAGCCACCAGGCCGATTGCAGCGGCATCGCCTTGCTGGTTGCATCGGCGTCCAGCGCCTTGATGAGATCGTCCGTTCTCATGTCATTCCCGCCCGAACCGCCCCTGCCCGAATCGCTTGGCTATCGCGGCAAGTCCGCGATGCAGCGACACCCGCACCGCCGTCTCACTGATGCCGAACTTTGCCGCCGTCTCGCCGATGGACCGCCCTTCCACCGACACGGCCGAGACCACGGAGCGCTGAGCCGGCGACAGACCGTCCAATGCACGGTTGATGTCGCGCTCGCTGACGGTCTCGGTTTCCGGCTCGGCGAACGTCTCGGCGATATCGTCGACGTCGATCTCGATGCGCCGTCCGCGCCGCCTGAACGCATCGATCAGCTTGAAGCGGGCAATCGCATAGACCCACGGCAACACCGGCGCATCCTGACGCCAGGTATGCCGTTTCACATGAATGGCCAGCAAGGTTTCCTGCACGACATCCTCGGGATCGACCCCGCCCTGCACGATCTTGCGCCTGGCAAAACCGCGAACCAGCGCGGCAATCCGGTGCAGAAAGTCGGCGTAAGCCCTTTCATCTCCCGCGATCGCGGCCCGCATCAGCCGGGAAAGTTCGGCCTCGTCCTTGCCGCTCACAAGAGTTCACTCCCCGATTTTCGCGTCTCGGCGCTGATTTGTTACGTGGCCGGCGAAATAATGTCCAAGCCAAACTGTCGGCAAATCACGAAAGTTTGCGGCACCGCCGAACCGTGAGCATCACGCGGAATTGTCCGTTCGGCACCGACCTTTGCACGTCAGCGACCGATTGAAGCACATCAACAATGTTGACTATAGCTGTCATGTATGGATAGGTGCAGCCGTGACAGACCCAGGACCCCCGAAATCGAGGACAATGCCATGAAATACGCTCTTTCCACCCTCGCCGGCGCCGCCGCGCTGGCAATCAGCCTCATCGCCGGTCCGGCAAAGGCGGAAGAGGATGGCATCATTGTCTACAACGCCCAGCACGAAAGCCTGACCAAGGCGTGGGCCGAAGGCTTCACCAAGGAAACAGGCATCAAGGTCACCGTGCGCAATGGCGGCGACAGCGATTTCTCCAACCAGATCGTCGCCGAGGGCGCTGCTTCGCCCGCAGACGTCTTCCTGACCGAAAACTCACCGGCCATGGCGCTGGTCGAAAGCGCCGGCCTGTTCGCGCCGGTCGACGCGGACACGCTGGCGCAGGTTCCCCAGGACTATCAGCCGGCCAGCGGCAAATGGGTCGGCGTTGCCGCGCGCAGCACGGTCTTTGCCTATAACAAGACCAAGCTGACTGCCGACCCATTTGCCGCTGGCCGGCTGATAGTCCTGGGG
>NZ_RZRW01000933.1:0-1508 GCF_003998745.1 Mesorhizobium sp. M7A.F.Ca.US.014.04.1.1
GCATCGCACCGAGGCGCGAGCGTGTCGTCGGTCCCTTGCCCTGGCCGTAAGCGCCGCCGGCGCTGAAGGCCAGCCAGCCGGCAAGCCCGACAAGTGCCGCCCGGCAGGCGTGGTGTGACGAGGCCCTCAACATCCTTTGCTCGCAACAAGCTGCCGGAGATAGACAAGCCGCGTGCCGATGACATTGTTGACGATCGCCGTCTTGCCGGCCGGCGCCATGCCGCCGTATTTCTTGACCGACGGCCCATGATTCTTCGCCTCTTCGTAACCTGCCATCAATTGCCGCAGATCCGCACAGGACATCGAGGCGTACTTCGCCTGCTCCTGCGGGCTGATGACGCTCGATTGCGCCATGCCGGCGGAGTTGGCCGCCGCCATGCCGGCCATGCCGACGACCGCAGAAACCGGGTTGATGCCGACGCAGCCCGATAGGCCGAGGCACAGGACCGGTGCCGCCAGGACTGTATGCCGGACGCTCATGGCCGACGCTCCCCACACGGCCGCTTCGGATCGCGATGGTCGGCGACGGTTCCGCCGAGAGCGATGGACAACAGATAGACGCGTGGATTGAAGCCTGCCGAGGCGAGCCCCGACAGTGTCCTGAACAATTGCAAATGATACATCGAACCCCCTTGTGGCTGTTTGCGATGCGCTTCCTGATCGGAAACGCGCTGCAAACTAGGTCCGGCAAAAGCGGGCAGCTTGGACGCAGCGGCCCTAAAAACGGCCCAAACGGCCCTGTATTGACGTTTTCGGAGGCGCGGCGCATATCACGCCGCTTCTGATTGACCTGAGGCATGGGGGATGCCGGTGACGGCGACGATGGGGCCAACCGCCTCGTTCCGACTGATGACGGACGCGCTTCCGGAGCGGGATCGCGTCGAGGTCATGCGCGAGGTCTATGGCCGCACGGTGCTCAAGGTCGATCTCGATCCACTCGGCCCGACGCATGTCGATATGCAGGTGCGCGCGTTGCCTGGCCTCGGCATCGCCACGGGCACGTGTTCGGAATTCCGCGTCCATCATTCGACGTCGCTGATCGACAGCGACGATCTCGTCCTCCTGGTCGCCCTCGATGGCGCAAGCGTGATGAAGCATCGCGGCCGCGAGGAGCCGGTCGGCAACGGCCAGGCGCTGATGATGAGCGGCGAGGAGGTCGGCCTCAATGTCATCCAGCCAGGCGGTCTTCGCTTCGTCAATATGAGCTTCTCGCTCAAGGCACTGTCACCGCTGATCGGCGACCCGGCGCCGGCGCTGATGCAGCCGCTGCCAACCTCCGGCGGGGCGATGCGGCTGCTGCTCGACTATGTCAGGTCGATCCAGGATGCCGGCGACGTGCTGACCCCGGAGGCCTGGCATCTGGCGACGACGCATATTTTCGATCTCGTCGCTCTGGCCATGGGTGCCACCCGAGACGCGGCAGAAATCGCCCGGGGCCGAGGCGTGCGCGTGGCGCGGCTGCGTGCCATCAAGGCCGAAATAACAGCCCATGGCGGCGACCTGTCGGC
>NZ_RZRW01000934.1:0-1504 GCF_003998745.1 Mesorhizobium sp. M7A.F.Ca.US.014.04.1.1
CGTCCCGCCGCGGGCAGATGCGCTTCGGCCGCGCCGACCTCGCCGCGCCCGGCCAGATTGGACAGCAACGCCAGATGTCCGCACGTGTCGAACGGCGCCAGTTCCACCCATGTGTCGAGATGGGCGATCGCCTCGTCACTATAAGCCGGCAGGCTCGCGACAAGGCGTTCCAGCACGGCGGCATGGCAAGCGCTGAAGCGGCGGCGCTGCGCGATCAGCCAGCTGTTGAAATGCGGGCTGCGCTCGAGCTCCAGCCCGTCGAGGAAATCGCCGGCAAACAGTCCGGCCAGCACGCGCAAGCGCTCGACGTCAAGCGTGCCGATCCCTTGCGCGGCGGCGCGGCTGACCTCCAGCACATCGACCAGGCAATCGTCGAGATCGAGTGCGACCGTATCGCCTTGGGTGGAGACCCGGCGCCGGGCCGGCATGTCAAGCGCGCCGCGCAGCTTGCTCAGGCACCAGCGCAGTTCGCCCCTTGGGTCGTTCGGCACATCCCACAACAACTCGCACAGGCGACTGCGGCTGACCGGATGCGGCGCCAGCGCCAGATAGGCGAGCAGCGCGCGCAGCTTGCGTGACGCGGGCAGGGCAACCGGAGCGCCGTCGCGGGAGATCATCAGCGGTCCGAGCAGGCGCACGGAAAGGACCGGCATGTCGCCGTCCGGCCTCGATCGAGTGGATTCCACGTGCGTTTCCACGCCTGCTCCCACGCTGGCCTGTCGGCCTCTCCTGTATCACCAAACACGACACGGCGCATCCGGCAGCGGATATCAGCGCCGGATACGGGCATTGCCGCTGTGCGGCATGTCAGTCCTAGCGCGGCAAGGTCACCAAACCTCGCCGCCCAGCCCGCCGGTTTGTAACCGGCCCGTGAAGACAAAACGCGATGACAATCAAGGAGACCAAGATGTTGCAGCAGCAGAAGATCAGAACCACGGCCGGGCGCGGCCGCCTGTTCGACAGCATTCTCGACACCGTCGGCGACACGCCGGTGGTTCGCATCAACAATCTCGGACCGTCCCACGCGACGATCTACGTCAAGGCCGAGTATTTCAATCCCGGCGCCTCGGTGAAGGACCGGCTGGCGCTCAACATCATCGAGGAGGGCGAGCGCAGCGGGGCGCTGAAGCCGGGCCAGACGGTGGTCGAGGCGACCAGCGGCAACACCGGCATTGGCCTCGCCATGGTCTGCGCGCAAAAGGGCTATCCGCTGGTCGTCACGATGGCCGACAGTTTTTCGGTCGAGCGCCGCAAACTGATGCGCATGCTGGGCGCCAAGGTGGTGCTGACGCCGCGCGCAGAAAAAGGTTTCGGCATGTACAAGAAGGCGGTGGAACTGGCCGAGGCCAATGGCTGGTTCCTTGCCCGCCAGTTCGAGACGACCGCCAACGCCGCCATCCACGAGGCAACGACGGCGCGCGAGATCGTCAATGATTTCGCCGGCTCGCGGCTTGATTGCTTCGTCACCGGCTATGGCACCGGCGGCACGGTGGTGGGCGTGGCG
>NZ_RZRW01000935.1:0-1490 GCF_003998745.1 Mesorhizobium sp. M7A.F.Ca.US.014.04.1.1
CACTGAGTGCGCGCGGAAATGAGCGTTCCCCACATAAAACGGCCCCGCCGTGCCTTGGGCAAACGGACGGGGCCTTCTGGATCTCAAATCCAACTTTGCCGGGAGTGTACTGCCGGCGTTTGATTTCGGATGCACCGCGGCGTTCGGCCGACGATCCGACTAGCAGTCTCTGATTTTTAGGGGATATGGCAGGTCACGGTTTGCCGGGTGGCGCAGACGCTAAACCCTGGCACTTATGCCTGCCGCGGCTCCAGTGACAACTGGAACCCTAGGGGACGATCCGGTGGCGTCATAGCTCCGCTCCTCTGTCCGTTGCGATTGTTGTCAATTCGAAGCACAAATCGCAAATGCCTGCGGCGTCTCGCAGGCCGCCTTTGGGCGGCGAGGCCATCGAAAGACGGCCGGCTTCGTTGACTTCCGGAGACTGCGCTCCTGGGTTGCCCGCGTCAACCATCAATAGCCGGTTACCGAAAAACGTGATCGCCGGGAGGTTACGTACAAGTCAGTTTTTGCACAGCTTTGTCAGGAGCGTGTTCGGCCTTTGTTCTTTCCGCTTGCCCGTTCACGCGAAAGACGCTTAAACGCTTTTGTCGGGAATTGTGGCGTCTCTCGACGTGGCGGCAAAACTACCTACATAGGGGATGGCCGGGAAAACCCGCCATTCCAGGAAATTCCAGATTCTGAGGCGGCGACCGGCTATGGCCGACCATAAATATCTTTCCATTCGCGGGGCGCGCGAACACAATCTGAAGAATGTCGATCTCGACCTGCCGCGTGACAGCCTGATTGTCATGACCGGCCTGTCGGGGTCCGGCAAGTCATCGCTTGCCTTCGACACGATCTATGCCGAGGGCCAGCGCCGCTACGTCGAAAGCCTGTCGGCCTACGCGCGGCAATTCCTCGAAATGATGCAGAAGCCTGACGTCGACCAGATCGACGGCCTGTCGCCTGCCATTTCCATCGAGCAGAAGACCACATCGAAGAACCCGCGTTCGACGGTCGGCACCGTCACCGAGATCTACGACTATATGCGCCTGCTTTTTGCGCGCGTCGGCATCCCCTATTCGCCGGCCACCGGCCTGCCGATCGAGAGCCAGACGGTTTCGCAGATGGTCGACCGCGTGCTGGCGATCGAGGAAGGCACGCGCCTGTTCATTCTGGCGCCGATGGTGCGCGGCCGCAAAGGCGAGTACCGCAAGGAGTTGCTGGAACTGCAGAAGAAGGGCTTTCAGCGCGTCAAGGTCGACGGCGTCTTCTATGAGATCGCCGACGTGCCGGCGCTGGACAAGAAGTACAAGCATGACCTCGATGTCGTCGTCGACCGCATCGTCGTGCGCGGCGATCTCGCGACGCGGCTTGCCGATTCCATCGAAACGGCGCTGAAGCTGGCCGATGGGCTGGCGGTCGCCGAATTCGCCGACAAGCCGCTCGATTCCAGCCAGACCGGCGAGGATTCGGTCAACAAGTCGAAGAACGAGACGCATGAGCGC
>NZ_RZRW01000936.1:0-1489 GCF_003998745.1 Mesorhizobium sp. M7A.F.Ca.US.014.04.1.1
GCGCTCGGCCTTGGTGCCGCGCCGATAGGCGAGAATGACCGGAAGCGTCACCTTGCCCTCGCGGAAATCGTCGCCGACGTTCTTGCCGAGATCCTTGCTGGTGCCGCCATAGTCCAGCGCGTCGTCGATCAGCTGGAAGGCCAGGCCGCGATTCATGCCATAGGAGCGCAGCGCCGCACGATCGTTGCGCGTCGCCTGGGCGATGACCGGGCCGACCTCGGCAGCAGCCGAAAAAAGTGCGGCGGTCTTGGCCTTGATGACGGCGAAATGCTCGTCCTCGGTGGTTTCGAGGTTCTTGGCGGCGGCAAGCTGCATGACCTCGCCCTCGGCGATGATCGAGGCTGCACTCGACAGGATGTCGAGCGCCTCGAGCGAGCCGACATCGACCATCATGCGGAAAGCCTGGCCGAGCAGGAAGTCGCCGACCAGCACGCTTGCCTGGTTGCCCCAGATCATGCGGGCGGTCTTCTTGCCGCGGCGCATGCCGCTCTCGTCGACGACATCGTCGTGCAGAAGCGTCGCGGTGTGCATGAATTCGACGGAGGTGGCGAGCTTGACGTGGCCCTCGCCGGCATAGCCGAACATCTGGGCTGCGGCCAGCGTCAGCATCGGCCGCAGCCGTTTGCCGCCGGACGAGATCAGATGGTTGGCGACCTCCGGGATCATCTCGACGTCGGAGCCGGCCTTGGACAGGATCAATTCATTGACGCGCCCCATATCGGCGGCAGTCAGATCGATCAGATCCTTGATGGAGGCGGGCTCCCGCTTCCCGTTTTCGATGTTGAGAACGACACCCACGACAATCACTCCCGTCTTGGTATAGAGCGTGCGACGGCACCCTTAGTCCCTGTATGGACTCTAGGGCGGCGGACATGGGCACGGCAAGTGGCGAATTGGCGCGGCGGCGGCGACAGAATGTCAACGACCCCAAGGGAACGGCTCTGCCCCGGAATCCCCTGCCCGTTTACATCAATAGCGCAAACTGCGAGTTTCATACGATGATAGAACTAGTCCGCACCAACGATGCCGTGATCATTTCCTTTGTCGAATCGCTGATGCGCGACGCCGGCATTGCCTGCTTTGTCGCCGACCAGAATATGAGCATTCTCGAAGGGTCGATCGGTCTTTTGCAGAAGCGCGTCATGGTCGACGCCGACCAGGCCGACGCGGCACGGCGCATCCTCAGGGATGCCGGCATCGCCAACGAAATCCGCGGAAAATAATGTCCGCCGCGCCCGCCGCCCTTGTCCCGGACACGCCGGCCCATACGGTCGACGCTTTCCATCGCGGCCGGTTCTGGCTGGTGCAGCCCAAGCAAGGCGGTCATCGCGCCGGCATGGATGCGATGATGCTGGCGGCCTCCGTGCCGTCCTCTCTTGCCGGTCGTCTCGCCGATTTCGGTGCCGGTGCCGGGGCCGCCGGCCTGGCGGTGCTGTCGCGCTGCCCGGCCGCTGAGGCGGTGGTTGTCGAACGCCCGCCGGCAATGGCC
>NZ_RZRW01000937.1:0-1486 GCF_003998745.1 Mesorhizobium sp. M7A.F.Ca.US.014.04.1.1
GCTCGCAAAGTGTGCGCTCCACCAGCCGCTCTCCCGGCGCCAGTTCTCCGACGACGATGGCGTTGCGGATGATATCGGCCACCTGCGTATACAGCCGCGGCGCAACATGGACTCGCAGGTCATACACGGCGACTTTGATCCTTTGAAAGGTGCGTGGACGAGTGCAATTTCACAAGCATATCACCTTACCGCAAGGCATTGTGCTCACTCAGTGGCCTGAGGCGTTCAGCGGCCGTGGCTCGTAGGCCCGGTCGATGCAGTCAATCTGTTCGGCGGCAAGCGCTATGTCCAATGCCGCGACGGCCTCGTCGACATGCTCTATCGAGGTTGCTCCAAAGATGGGCGCGGCTATGCCGGGGCGCGCCAATGTCCAAGCGAGAGCCACCTGGGCCGGTGTCTTTCCGATATCAGCGGCAACGGCAGCGACGGCTTCGCGTACGGCGTGGTCGCCCTCGCGGTAGTAATATTTCTGCGTATAGTCGTCGCTTTTCGTGCGCGCCGTCTGCTGGCCGGGATCGCGACGGTCCGCGGCAAGGAAGCCGCGTGCGATGGGGCTGAACGGTATCAGGGCAACCTCATCGTGACTGCAATAGGGAAGCAGTTCCCGCTCGCACTCCCGGTGAGCGGGGTTGTATTCGCATTGCATCGAGATGAACGCCGGAAGGTCACGTGCGCTGGCAGCCGCACGGCATTTTGCGAGTGTCCAGCCGGGCATCGTCGTGACCCCGACATAGAGCGCCTTTCCGGCGCGCACGATGTCCGCCATGGCTTCGACCAGTTCGTCGAGATCTGTATCCTTGTCCCAGATATGTGTCTGGAAGAGATCCACGTGATCGGTTCCAAGGCGGACCAATGAATCATCGATTGCCTTGAACAGATGCTTCCTGGAGTAGCCGCGGCCATTGCAGTGCGAAGCCATCGGGTTGCCCGCCTTGGTGGCGATGACGAAGCTGTCGCGCGGCTGCTGGGAAACGAGTATCTGGCCCAGAATGCGCTCGCTCTCGCCAGCAGAATAGAAGTCGCACGTATCGAAGAAATTGATGCCGTGGTCGAGGGAGCGCGCAAGGATCGGAGCCGACGCCTTCGCATCGAGCACCCAGGCCCGCCATCGCGCGGATCCGAATCCCATCGCGCCGAGGCATAACCGGGATACTTTCAAATTGCTCTTGCCGAGCCTGACGTAGTTCATTTGTCGATCTTTTGCTTGCGTGGTGAGGATTTGGGTTTCTGCCCAGAGTCGCGCAGCAGCGACAGCGCGAAAGCCGCGGACCTTTCAACATACTCGCGCGTGAGCTTTTCGGCGAGGTCGGCATCGCGCGCGCGCAACGCGTCGAAAATGCCGTTGAGCAAAGCCATCGTGTTCCTACGTCGTTCAGCCGATGCGACGCGGGTGGTGATGGTGCGCAGATAAGTGACGCGGGCACGTAGCAGAAAGGTCATTTGCCTGGTGATGTCGTTGCCTGCGCCTTGCATGATGATCTCCCAC
>NZ_RZRW01000938.1:0-1485 GCF_003998745.1 Mesorhizobium sp. M7A.F.Ca.US.014.04.1.1
CCAAGAACCTTGTCGCCCGGAACAGAGTCCATCGCCTCGATCCCATTGCGGATGAGGTTCACCAGAACCTGCTGAATCTGCACCCGATCGAGCGCGACAATAGGAAGGTCGCTTTCGACATCGAGATCCAGACGAACACGGCGCCGCACCGCCTCCTCGGCGATGAGGTCGCGCGCTTCCGCTATGACGCTGTCGAGTGCTGTGTAAGCCATCGCGTCTGCAGATTGCTTGAATAAGGCGCGGATGCGGCTGACGACATCCGCGGCTGAGTTGGCATCACGGATAATACGCTCCACAGTCTTCTGCGCCCGCTCGATATTTGGCGGTTCGGCCGTGAGCCAACGCTGGCAGGCATATGAGTTGGCGACAACAGCCGCCAGAGGCTGGTTCACCTCATGGGCTATAGAGGCTGAAAGCTCGGCAAGACTCGCCGCCTGGCTCGCACGTGCAAGTCTCTCTTGCGCCAGGCGCAGTTCTTCTTGCACTCGAACTTCACCGTCGATGTCCAGACAGACGACGTTCCACTGAACAATCGCTCCCTCTGCGTTGCGCATCGGTGCCGCGCGCGTATCGACCCAGCAATATTCGCCGTCGAAGCGACGCAGACGGTGCCTGCGCGCATACGGTTCGCCAGTGGCCAACGAATGAGCATAGTTCGCTTTGACGGCCGCCAGGTCGTCAGGATGAACGCCTTCATCGAGTGTCCCGGACAGGCGGGATTTTCCCTTGCCGTCCAATAACTCCAACTCATATCCGAGGAATTCGCGGAGCTGACGGCTTCGATATATCGGCTCACCGTTCGGTGCGGCGCAATCGATCATCACCGGCAGCGTTTCAACCAGCTGCCACAGCGAACGTTCTCTCTCGCGCAGTGCCACCTGCGCGCGCATCTCCTCGTCGATGTCGATGGAGACCTGGTACCAGTGAACGATGGCTCCATCCCGATCGCGCAGAGGCTCGCAACGCCCTTCTATCCAGCGATAGCTGCCGTCTTTCCAACGCCGGCGATACCGCATGATGAAGGAGTCGCCAGTTTTGAGGCAGTTGGCTGACCTTTTGAGCACCTCGGGAGCATCTTCGGGATGAATCAGTTCTTGCGCCACCCTGGTGAACTCTTCGAAGTTCGCCCCGGAGATGCCGAGATCCTCCAAAGACCGCCTATTCACGTACGCAAGCTTGCCATCGGGCGTCCAGCTCCAGATGTGGACCGGCAAGGCATCGACAAGCTGCTGGAGCTCGCGCTCTCTTTCGCGCAAAGCCTCCTGCGCGCGCATCTCGTCTTCGATGTCGATTGAAGCCATATACCATTGAACGATCGCGCCATCGGTATCCCTTAACGGTTGCGCTCGTGCTTCTATCCAGCGGTAGACGCCATCCTTCTCGCGTCGACGAAAGCGGTTCATGAAAGGCTGGCCGGACGCAAAGCCATTCGACGCCCTCCGAAACATTGTCGGAAAGTCTTCAGGATGGGCCAGGTCCCGGGCC
>NZ_RZRW01000939.1:0-1472 GCF_003998745.1 Mesorhizobium sp. M7A.F.Ca.US.014.04.1.1
ATCTTACATTTTCCAAGATGGGTGATTTCGCCCCCGACAAGATTGCCGAGCAAGTTCCGCAACTGGCCGAGATCCTCAAGATGCGTCGACAACTTGAGGAATTGCTCGGCTTCATGGATGGCCGTGTCGATGCTGAAAAGCGCATCGCGCAGCTTCTGAACAACGACCCGCTTCTTGGCAAGATTGCCAGCCAGGCGCTGGCCGACGACGACAAGGTTGGGGCATGATCATGGCCGAACAGCAAAAGACCGCCTCAGTCGCCGCGGAGGCCGAAGCCATAAACCTCGATGAATTCAGCGGACTCCTCGAAAAAGATTTCAAGGTCAAGAAGGACGACAGCGAGAAGCTGCAACAGCTCGTGCGCAATCTCGCGCTCGCGGCGCAGTCCCGTTCCGACACCACGACCATCTCTTCCAATGCCATCAAATCGATCAAGTCGCTGATCGCCGGCATTGACAAGATGCTGACGACACAGGTCAACGAAATCCTGCACGCGCCGGAAGTGCGTGAGATGGAAGGCACATGGCGAGGGCTGTGGTATCTCGTCAACAACACCGAGACGGATCAGAAGCTGAAGATCCGGGTGATGAACATCTCCAAAGAGCAGCTGGCCGATACGCTTGAAGACTATGAAGGTCAGATGTGGGACCAGAGCCCGATCTTCAAGAAAGTCTACACAGACGAGTATTCGATGCTTGGCGGCGAACCAATCGGCTGCGTGATCGGCGCCTACGAGTTCTCCAATCACCCACGTGACGTCGGCCTGCTGCGCAACATCTCCGGCATCTGCGCTTCCGCGCATACGCCGTTTATCGCGGCCGCTTCGCCGCGCCTATTTCGCATGGACAGCTGGCAGGAACTGCCGAACCCGCAAGACCTGCAGCAGATCGTCTCCAACCCCGCCTATGCCTCGTGGCAGTCGTTGCGCGAGAGTGAGGACGCTCGCTACATCGGCCTGACCATGCCCCGCGTCCTGGCGCGGCTGCCCTACGGCACCGATACCGTTCCGGTGAAGGGTTTCACCTTCGAGGAAGAGGTGGAGGGCGATCACAACAAATATGTCTGGATGAACGCCGCCTTCCCGATGGGCGTCAACATCAACCGCAGTCACAAGTTTTTCGGCTGGGGCACGCAGATCCGCGGCGTGGAGAATGGTGGCACGGTGCTCAACCTGCCGGTGCATAGCTTCCCGACCGATGATGGCTCGATCGCGATGAAATGTCCCACGGAAGTCGCCATCGACGACCGGCGCGAGGCGGAACTGGCCAAGCTTGGCTTGATGCCCATCCTGCACCGGAAGAATACCGATCTCGCGGCCTTCATCGGAGCACACTCGCTGCAGGACGACGAAACGCGGGCGGGGCGGCTGGTCGACCCCGATGCACAGTCGAACGAGCGGCTGAGGGCCAACCTGCCCTCCCTGTTCCCGGTCTCGCGCTTTGCGCACTACCTCAAGGCGATCGCGCGCGACA
>NZ_RZRW01000094.1:0-13984 GCF_003998745.1 Mesorhizobium sp. M7A.F.Ca.US.014.04.1.1
GGATAGCGCAACTTGAATGTCGCCAGGATATCGCCCAGCCGGCTTGCCGCGAGCGTCGGGGCGCAGGCGATCTGCACTTTGCCCTTGCGACGAGCGGCGACCTCCGTCAGGCGGTCGAGGCTGGTCTGCACCTGTGACATCACGTTGGCGATCTCCTCGAACAGGATCTGGCCTTCCGGCGTCAGGCTGGCACGCTGTGCGGTGCGGATGAACAGCGAGATGCCGATCTGCTCCTCAAGGTCGCGAATCTGCATCGAGACCGCCGATGGCGAACGGTTGCTCTCCTCGGCAGCACGTCGGAAGCTGCCGTTTTCGGCGGCAAGCAAGAACGTCTGCAGAAGTTTGAGGTTGACGCTGGGCATATCCGCTCGGGCAGGGTGATCTGACCCCTGACCTATTCAGACGCGGAACCGATTGCAAGGCAATAGGGCAGGCCAGACATTGGTCCTGGCTTGGCCGGCAAAAGTGTCTCTCTTGTCGAGCCGCTCAATGAACCGCGGCGAACATGACGCGTTCCTCGGTGGCCTCCGAAAGCATCATCTCCTCGACCACGCGGCCGCGCTTGACCACCAGAATGCGATCCGAAACGGCGAGAATTTCAGGCAGGTAGGACGAGATGACAACGACGGCCATGCCTTGCTCAGCGAGATCGCTGATGAGCTGGTGGATCTCGACGATGGCGCCGACGTCGACCCCGCGTGTCGGCTCGTCGAAGATCACCAGCCTCGGCTTCTGAATCAGCGATTTGGCGATCACGACCTTTTGCTGGTTACCGCCGGAGAGCTCGATCATCCGGGCTCGGTCGCTGGTCTGCCGCAGGCTCAGACGTTCGCCCCATTCGCGGGCAAGTTGCCTGGCTCGCGCCAGCGACACCATGGAGACGGGATTGGCGCCCTCGGTCAGTTCACCCATTTGCAGGTTCTCGCCCGCGGTCATGGTTTCGAAGAAACCGTCGACCTTGCGATCCTCGGTGACATAGACGATGCCGTCGCGCACCGCAGGCCTGGGCACCCGATAGCGCACCGACTTGCCGAGCAGGCGGATCTCGCCGCCGTGGAAGATGTTGCGCTTCAACAGTCCGGCGACGACCTTGGCCATTTCGGTGCGGCCGGCGCCGACAAGGCCGAACATGCCGGTGACCTGGCCTGAAAACACCGAGAAGGAAGAGTTGCGCACCAGGCCGGCGCAGGACAGATTCTCGACCGAAAGCACCTTGTCGCCATAGGGGCGCGCCGTGCGCTTGACCTCGCCATGCAGCGTTTCGGTGAGCGTGCGGCCGACCATGGCCTGCACGATCGAGGCGCGGGTGAAGCCCTTGGCCTCGCCGGACGCGACGATCTCGCCATCGCGCATGACCGTGATGCGGTTGGCGACGGCAAGCGCCTCTTCCAGCGCATGGGTGATGAAGATGACGGCGATGCCCTCCTTCACCAGCCGCTGCAAAAGTTTGAAGAAGTGGCTCTTCTCTTCAGGCGTCAGCGTCGCGGTCGGCTCGTCGAAGATGATGACGCGGGCCTTGTGGTGGACGGCGCGCGCGATCTCCACCATCTGCTTGTGCGCCGCGCCCAGCGTGCTGACCTGCGCGGACGGGTCGACCTGGAAGCCCATGCCGGCGAGGAACTGCCGCGCCTGAATGTAGAGGCCGCGCAACCGGTTGAACATCTTCTCTTCGCCGAGATAGAGATTCTGCGCCACGGTCATGGCCGGCACCAGGTTGGTTTCCTGGAACACCATGGCGATGCCGGCGCGCAGCGCTTCGGCGGGCGTGGCGAAGGACACATCCTTGCCGTCGAAGGTCATCTTGCCCTCGGTCAGCTTGAAGACACCGGCCATGACCTTGGTCAGCGTCGACTTGCCGGCGCCGTTTTCGCCGAGCAGCGCGTGGATTTCTCCTTTGCGCAGGTCGAAATTGACATTCTTGAAGGCCGGAATGCGCGCGAATGCCTTGGCGGCATTCCTGAGTTCAATGATGTTGGCGTCCGACATCGCTTAGCCTCGCTTGCCGCTGGCGGCGCTCGCCACGCGCACGATCCTCGATCCGCCGCGCGAGGCGACCAGCAGATCATCGCCCAGCTCGCAGGCGCTCAGCGTCCCGTGCACCTTGCCGTCTGCGCGCGAATGGAAACTCGACAGCGGCTTCATGTTCTCGTCGCAAAGAACCACCAGCCCGTAGGACCTTGTCACCGCGTATGGCTTCAGCACGTTCATCTGCTTCAACTGGCTGCCTTGCATGGGCTCGCGATAGTCGCGCCATGAGCCGAGCGACGGCGCCATCCAGTAGGCCTCCGGGACTTCCGCCAGCATGCGGGTGCGGTAGGTCTCCTCGCGCAGGATGAACTCCACCAGTTGGTTGCGCACGGAATAGAAGGTCAGCCAATAGCCGGCGTTGAAGGCCGGGGCGATGCGGGCGGGGTAGGCCGGCAGATGCTCCAGCACGGGCAGCGTCGCCGTGGTGGCAAGGTCGATCGCCAGCACGCGGTGGCGCCAGGCCTCCGAAACGTAGATGCGGTTGGAGCCGGTGGTGGCGATGCCGGCCGGCCAGGCCAAGCCGTCCCTGACAAGCTCCAGCCGGCCGTTTTTTAGATCGAGCCGCCAGACCGAACCGGACACGCTCTTCTGCATCAGGTCGCGACGCCAACTGCTCGCCGGCACTGAGGCCGAACCGTTGGCCACCAGCAAGGTGTTGCTGTCGAGGAAGGTGAGAGCGGTGATGCAGGAGAGGCGCCGAGCCTCCTCACCCGTCGCCTCGCGCCCGTCATGCAGGCCGCCGTGGACGACGACGCCCTTGCCGTCGATGGCCATCGCGGTCATGCCGCGGGCATGGGCGAGTGCGGTGATCTCGCCCGGAAATTCCTGCAAGGTTTCGGCATGGCCGTCGGCGCTAAAGCGCATCAGCCGGTTGGCGCTGCTTGCCAGAATGCCCTTTTCGGTGCGTACGAGATTGTCGGCCTCGGCGAGGCCGGCGAACGGCTCGGCTTCCTCCAGTCCTTGGTTGGGCAGCAACGGCCCGTCGAGCGTCGGCACGGTCACTGCCCACTCGCCACGGCCGAGAAAGCGGTCAAGAAGCTGGCTCAAACCGCTCATGGCTTTTTGCCCCAGTAGGAATCCGAGCTGAACCAGTCGGGATCGACGCCTTTCAAGGGCAAGGTGCCCATGCGGTTGTTGAAGATGCCGCAGAGATAGAGGATGCCCTTGTGCTCGCGCATCGAGGTGATCATCGGATGCTTCTCGCCGGCCTGGTCCCACAGGCTTTCGAGGATCTGGCCGTTCTCGTCGAAGCGCAGCACGCAGCCGGTGTTGAGATTGGGCATCAGCCACGCGTCTTCCGATACGCGCCGCGCCATGCGACGGCGGAAGCTCGGCATTTCAAGCGAGAGATCCAAGGCCGGCGTGCGCATGCCCATCAGGGCCAGCCAGTAGGTACCGTCGGAGGCGCGGTTGATGTTGTCGGGATAGCCGGGCAAGCCCTCGATGACGCGCTCGACCTGGCCTTTCTTCGGGCCATCGAAATAGTAGCGGCTGATGCGGCAGGCCCAGCTTTCGGCGAACAGCACCGACTGGCCGTCGAAGGCCGTGCAGATGCCATTGGGGAAGACGAGGTTCGACAGCAGTGTGCGTGTCGAACCGGATTTGGGATCATGGACGATGATGCGTCCGTTGCCGCGGCTTTCCAGCGCGTCGGCATACCAGTCATGCATTTCGAAGCGCACTGTCGCTTCCGAGAAGACGATACGGCCGTCCGGCAGGATGTCGCAGTCGTCGGCGAGCTTCATGGTCGAGTCGTCGACCACCGAGGTCAGTGAGCGGTTGGTTTCGGCGGTCAGCAGCTTTACGTCGCCGGCCGGCGAGACCTGATAGAGGCCCATGCCAGCGACGCAGATGACGAGGTTGTCGTCGCGGTCGAAAGCCATGCCGAGCGGCGAGCCGCCAATATGTGCGAACACTTCGCTATCGGTGTAATGGGGCGGCTGGAAGCGCAGGATCTCGCCCTGGCGGCTGCCGGTGTAGAGACGGTCCTGCCGGTCGAAGATCACATCCTCCGCGCCATCGAGAACGCCGAGGCCGATGACGCCGACGTCCTTCAACCGGTCATTCACCGCCATTGGCGCGCCGGGCGCGGTCGAGATCGCCTGCGGCATCTTGGCGAAGGTTGGCGAGATGTAGACGCTGCGCAGGATCTTGTGGCGGTTCTTCACCCAGCGAACGTCGAGAAGCACCGACAAAAGCAGCACGATGCCGAGGATCAGGAAATTGACCGGGCCGGGCACGGCCAGCGCAAGCAGACTGTTCGACAGGACAAGCACGAAGACGGTGCCCATCAGCGCCTTGGCGACCGAGCCGCGCCCGCCGCCTAGCGAGATGCCGCCGAGCACGGTCGCGGTCAACACCTGCAGTTCGAGACCGGTGCCGATGTCGGAAGCGGCACTGCCGATGCGGGCCGAGAAGAAGAAGCCGGAGAGCGCCACCAGTACCGAGCACAAGACATAGGCGCTGAACAAGATGAAGCGCACATTGATGCCGGCATTGTAGGCAGAGCGGCGCGCGCCGCCGACCGCGAACAGCCGCCAGCCATAGCGGGCGCGCGACAGCACGAGATGGATGATCAGCGCGATGACGACGAACACCACAAAGGACGTCGGCACGCCCCAGATCGTACCGAAACCAAGAAAATCATAGGCTGGCGAGTCCGGACCGCTGGTGACGATCCGGGTCGAGACCTGGGGAAAGACGATGTCGAAGGTCGAGCGGTAGATGATGAGCGTCACCAGCGTGGTGAGAAACGCCCGCATGCGCAGAAAGCCAACCAGGAAGCCGTTGATGGCGCCGCAGACGACGCCGAGGCCCAGGCACGCCAACAGGCCGGTACCAAAGCTCCACTGCTCGACATTCATCCCATAGAGCGTGACCAGCACGGCGAGCGCGAAGGTCGACCCGACAGACAGATCGATGCCGCCTGACACCATGACGATGGTCATGCCGAGCACCACAAGGCCAAGCTCGGCGGTCTGGCCGCTGAGATTGGTCAGCGTCGCCAGATCGAAGAAGCCCGGCACGATCGAGCCGAAGATCGCGCACAAAATCACCAGCGCCGTGAAGGGGATGACGCTGTCGATCCACTTCTTGGTCAGGATCTCCCCGACCACGTGGTCGGGGAGCAGGCGGTAGCGCCAGCGCACAAGGCTTTCAGCCATGCTCATCAAGGAAGTCCGTTACTTGAGCTCGTCCAGCTTCCAGCAATTCCTGCCGGTCGCATTGGCCTTGTCGACGCGGGTGATCGGGCCGAAGAAGATGGTCTTCTCGCTGCCCGCCTGCCGGCCGGGCTGCTGCAGCAGCTCGGAAATCTGTTGTGCTGCGATCTCGGCCTGGATCGGGGCATTAAAGTTGAAGATCACGTCGAGCAGCCCGTTCTTGATGCTCTCGCAGCCCGTGGCGCTGCCCGCGCCATTGGTGACGATCGTCACCTGGTCCTGCTTGCCGGCGGCCACGACGGCGGCACCGGCGCCGACCTCAGCATTATCCCAGATGCCCATGATGCCGCACAGGTCCGGATGCTGCTGGAGGACCGTCTCGGTGATCTGGCGGGCCTCTTCGCTCATGTAATCGGCCGGCTGGTCGGAGACGAGCTGCAGCTCGGGATTGGCCTTCAGCACCTCGTCGATGCCGGTGCGCATGTAGATGTTGGCGGCACCCGTCTGGACGCCGGCGAGCCAGACCACCTTGTGCGAGACGGCATTGGGCCCGGTGCAGTGCTTGGCCAGTTCGCCCATTTCGAGACGGCCCATTTCGATCCAGTCGTTGCCGACATAACTGTCCGTCTGGGTGGCCGACTGCATGTTGACTTGCAGCACCTTGATGCCGGCCGCCTGCGCCTGTTTCAACAGGCGTGCGTAGGTCTGGACGTCGGGGTTCTGCACGATGATCAGGTCCGGCTTCTCGGCGATGGCGCCCTGCATGGCGCGAATGCCGGCATTGGTGTCGCCGGAGGGATCGCGCACTTCGAGGCTGAAGCCGTAGCGAGCGGCGTGACGCTGCCACACCACCACCCAGGCCTGGTTGAGGTCCATGCCCTGCGAGATTGGCACGAAGATGACCTTCTTGCCCTTGAGCGCCTCGAGATAGGTAGAGCGGCCGACCTGATCGGTTTCCTGCGCCGTGGCGATTTTCGCCGCGCCCAGCAGCGCCAGCGCTGTCATGCCCGCGAGCAGGCAGTTCTTGAACAACTTCATGGTATCCTCCCAGATTTATGTCTCGGTTCTTGTTCAGATGTCGCCGCTTTGCGAGGTCTGCTCGTCGCGCGGATTGATGATGGCGTCGATCGCCAGCGCGCCCAGCAGGATCACGCTCTTGATCAGGTTCTGGCTGGTGTAGCTGAAGTTCAGGATCGTCATGCCGTTGGTCAGGATGCCGACCAGGATGGTGCCGACGATGACGTTGCGTACGCCGCCCTGGCCACCGGAGAGGCCGATGCCGCCCAGCACGACCACCAGCAGCACGTCATAGATCAGGCTGGAATTGTAGAGGCGCGTGTCGATGCCGGTGACCAGCCCCAGCATGATGATGCCGGCGATATAGGCAATGAGGGCGCTGATGACATATTGCGTCACGATGATCGGGCGCGTCGGCAGCCCGGTCGTGCGGGCCGCGTTCGGGTTGTCGCCAGTAGCATAGACCAGCCGGCCGAAGCGGGTCTTCCTCAGGAAAAAGCCCATGAGCGCGGCCACCGCCGCGAAGATGATCACCGACATCGGGATGCCGAGGATGGTTCCGTTGCCGACGAATTTCAGCCAGCCGATATCGGAGGGGGCATAGAGCACGTCGGACGCAAAGACGATGCGGCCAGAGCCGTAGACCGAGGACGCGATGGCAAGGGTGGCGAAGATCGGCGGAATTTCGGCCACCGCCACCATGACGCCGGTGAACAGGCCGATGGCCGCGACCAGGATGGCCCCGAAGACGACGGCCAGCGTGAAGTCGACGCCCCAGGTGGAGATCCAAATACTGAAGGCGACGCCGACGACCATCACCGCCACCATGGTCAGGTCGATGCCGCGCCCAACGACGATGAGCCCCATGCCGACGGCCAGCGTGCCCAGGATCGAGACATTCTTGAGAATGGCAAGGATGTTGCCTTGGCTCAGGAAATTGTTGAGCGTCGCCGAGAACACCAGGAAGAGGACGGCCGAGATCGCGCCGACGACGAGTTCCTGGGACATTTTGATGCCCAAGCGCGCGGTGTCGGATTTGCCCGAACCAGCCAAGTCAATTCCTCCCTCGCTGCCGGTTTGAACCAGCGGCGTGCCAAAGCGGCCTTGCCCCAGGGCTTTGCCGCGACGACGTTCCTCCACAGCCCTAAGCCGGCTGCTTGCGTAAAGACCATCGCGGCTCAGGGCGGCAGGGGCAATTTCGATTTTCTGATGCGCTGTGCAGTTCGTCAGTGTGGAAAAAGAGGATGAGGAATCGTCGGTTGTGTGCTCTGCCGGATTTCACCTGTCGCAAAGCTCAGCCCGATGCCGGCAGCGTGCCGCGATCCCCGTGACGGTACTTTCCTGAGTGACGGGAATGTCAAGTAAGGCACAAGCGGGCCCTGCTCTCCCTGGGTTTCCGTCCTACAGGCCGTTTCCATCGATCATCGCCATCAGGCAATCGCCAGCTTGTGTGCCGCTGATGCCCAGATCACGCACGCTGTTCATGTGGTTTCGGTCATTCAGGCGGAGGTCGCTGACAGGGTGCCCCTGCGCGCGCAAGCGCTTTCCGAAGTCGGCGGCCTGCTGGTGAAAAGGTGACGTTTCCTGATCTCCGACGAGAATGGTCGCTGCCGTCTCCGGGTCATGCCACCGCGTCATTGGGGTGAAGGCAGCTGCCTCCTCATCGGTGATGCCGATTAACGGCTGGAGGAAGGAGGTCTGAAGGGGCTTGAGGTCGTAAAGGCCGCCTAGCAGCAGCGCCGCACGTATGCGCGACGGCATTGGCGCCTTTTCGAACAGGAATGTGGCCAGGTGCGCACCCGCCGAATGACCACTTACGCTTAGCCGGGCAGGGTCGCCGCCATGGGCGGCTATATTGTCCAGCACCCATTGTTTGGCACGCCGGATCTGGTCGACGATTGCCGCCATCCTGAATTCGGGCATCAGCGCATAATCGACGATGACCGCGATCGCCCCAGCTTTGGTGACTGTGTTCGCTACATAAGAATAGTCGCTTCTGGAGAACATGCGCCAGTAGCCACCATGGATGAAGATGTGCACGGGAAGATCCCTGCGCACACCGGGCGGAAAGAACAGGTCCAACCTTTCGGCCTCGCCCTCGCCATAGGCGATACCCGCCGATATCGGCAGGGTCGCCCGGGTTTCGGCGCTGCGAGTCACTATGTCGGCCACGATATCGTCAAAATCGGCCACATGGTCGCGCGTGCGGAAAGGGTCCTTTGACATGACTGCCGGTTCAGAAGGTGACGGCAATATATTTAGCCTCCATGAACTCGGCGATGCCGTGGTGCTGGCCGCCTTCGCGGCCAAGGCCGCTCTGCTTGACGCCTCCGAATGGTGCGGCCGGATCCGACATCAGTCCCCGGTTGAGGCCGATCATGCCGGCCTCGATCCCCGACGCCACCCGCATGCCGCGCCCAACATCGCGTGTGTATATATAAGCGGCCAGGCCATATTCCGTGTTGTTAGCATGGGCGATGGCCTGGGCCTCGGTGTCGAAGCGTGTGATAGGTGCCACCGGGCCGAAAATCTCCTCGTGCGCCATCTCCGCATCCGGCGGCACCTCGGACAGCACTGTTGGCGGATAGAAGAATCCTTCTTCCTCCGAAATCGCCCCGCCGCAAAGCACCTTGGCTCCCCGGCCCACCGCGTCCTTGACCAGGCGATCGATCTTGTCGACAGCCTTTCTGGTGATCATCGGCCCGCACTCGGTGTCGGCATTCGGGCCCGCCCCCACCTTAAGTGCCGCCATGCGCTTGCGGAGCCCGTCGGCAAAAGCATCATAGATTCCCGATTGCACATAGAGGCGATTGGCGGCGGTGCAGGCTTCGCCGGCGTTGCGCATCTTGGCGATCATCGCGCCATCGAGGGCGGCGTCGAGATCGGCATCGTCGAAGACGACAAACGGGGCATTGCCGCCGAGTTCCATAGAACACGAAATGACATGCTTTGAAGCCTCGCCGAGCAAGGTTCGGCCGACACCCGTCGACCCCGTGAAGGACAGCTTCCTGACCCGCGGATCGGCAAGCATGGCCGAAGTCAGCGGCCCGGGACTGGTCGTGGTCAGCACGTTGACGACGCCGGCAGGCACGCCGGCTTCGCTGTAGAGTGCCGCCAGCGCATAGGCCGTCAGTGGTGTTTCGCTGGCCGGCTTCAGGACGACAGTGCAGCCTGCCGCCAGCGCCGGCGCGATCTTGCGGGTCGCCATCGCGGCCGGAAAATTCCACGGTGTGATCAGCACGCAAATTCCGATCGGCTCATAATCGACCACGATCCGGTTGGTGCCGGATGGCGCGGTGCCGAATTCACCGGTGATCCGGACCGCCTCTTCGGCATTCCAGCGGAAGAACTCGGCGGCATAAGCCACTTCGCCGCGCGCGTCGCGCAGCGCCTTGCCGTTCTCCAGCGAGATCAGCATGGCGAGCGTTTCGGAGCGTTCGACCATCAGTTCGAAACAGCGCCGAAGGATTTCCGAGCGTTTGCGCGGCGCAGTTTCCCGCCATCTCCTAGCTGCTTTGGCCGCCGCCTCGACGGCGGCGGTGGCGTCCTCGACCGTCGCATCGGGAACCGCCGCGATCACCGCCCCGGAGGAGGGATCGACGACATCGATGAGCCGACCGTCGGAGGACGACCGCCAAGTGCCGTCGATGTAGAGTCCGTGCGAAAAACCGCGCACGTCATAGCCATCCTGGTCGAGTTGCTGAGTGTTCAAATTCATCGCTTTGTTCCGTTTCTCACATAACGCAGGCGGCGAGGTCGCCGTCATGGGCAGCCTGGACGAGGCGTCGCATCGTGCCGAGATCGAACGCACGCGGATTGTTCTTGATCAGGCGGTCGATGCCGAGCGCTTGCTCGGCGGTCCACTCAAGCTTATCGGCAGGGAGGCCCAGATCCGCCAATGTTGGCGTAATACCGATCGCCGCGAACAATCGCCTGATCTCCTCGATCGTGGCGGCTGCCATCGCGTCGGCGGTTCGCGCCTTGGCCTCCAAGCCAAGTGCCGCGCCGATCTCTGCCATCTCGTGAGCGGCGACGCGGCTGTTATAGGTCATCACGTAAGGCATCATTGTGGCCACGCCCAAACCATGGGCGGTGTGGGTGAGGGCGCCTGCCGGGTATTGCACGGCATGCGCCGCCGCCGTGCCGGCGGTGCCGAACGCGCAGCCCGCCGCCAGAGCGCCCATCATGACATCGGCACGCGCGTCGGCATCCGTGCCGTCGCTGCAGGCTTTCTCCAGACTCCGGCCAAGCAGCTTTATCGCGAGCAACGCGAAATGGTCTGTCAGCGCAGTCTTGCCGATGAAGACATGCTGTTGCGGCAGATTGGGATCTTCACCGCGCCGCATGGCGGTGAAGGCCTCAATCGCATGGGTCAAAGCGTCGGCGCCGGCGATCGCGGTCAGGCCAGGCGGACAGGTCATTGTCAGCTCGGGATCGCACAGAGCGACCGCGGCGATAAGGTGAGGGCTCGATATGCCGACCTTGAGCGTCCGGTCCGGGTCGGAAATCACCGCGACCGGCGTCACCTCGGAGCCGGTGCCGGCCGTGGTGGGTACGGCGATCAGCGGCAGTGTCTGACCCGGCACCTTGAACTCCCCGTAATAGTCCTGGAGCTTGCCGCCATGGCTGAGCAGCAGGGTGGCGCATTTGGCGAAATCGAGACAGCTGCCGCCGCCGATGCCGATCACCATATCCGGCCCGAACCCCTTCGCTTCCTCGACGCAGATGCCGACCGTATCGCGTGGCACGTCGGGCAGAACACGATCATGCACCAGGACCTCGATCGAGGCTGACTGAAGGGACTTGATAATGTCGGCGAATACCGTTGTGCCCGCGAAACGCTCGTCGGTGCAGACCAGCGCGCGTCGGCCGAACCGGGCGGCGACCGTCGGCAGCACATGGCGTTGCCCCTTCCCGAACAGGATTTCACGCGGCAACCGCAGGGCGGCGAAGAGGGTCATGATTGTTCCTTTGACGGCTGCTGACTGGAAACGGAGGCATTGAACTCGGTCTGGATCGGACGGTTTAAGAGTGTGTCTCTCGCACTTAAAAGATATCCGCTTTAAAATCGTATAGGATATAGGATTGCATCCGCGGAACCATCGTGTTAGCAGTCCTCACTGTCAAGAGGCAAAATATGCAGACCGCAAACTTACCCGACCCAAGCGACGCCAGCATTGGAGCTGGTCGCATCCAGCGCGCCAACAGTCTCGTCGAAGATGTCTATGAAGCCATCTTCGCGCAGTTGATGGCGCTGAAGATCCCCCCCGGCTCGCGCATCACAGTCGACAGCTTGGTCAAGGAATTCAACGTCTCGCACACGCCGATCCGGGAAGCCCTCGGACGGCTCGAAGGCGAAGGCCTGGTGCTCAAGACGCATCTGATCGGTTATCGTGCCGCGCCCCAGATCACCCGGCGCCGTTTCGACGAATTATACGAGATGCGTCTGCTGCTCGAGCCGCATGGCGCCGCAAAGGCCGCCGCAACGATGGACGACGCCAAGCTCGATCTGTTGCTCGAAGCTGCCGGCGTGATGTCACGCCGCGAAGGCAAGGATGATCGCGTGCGCTATTCGAATTTCGCCAGACAGGATGCGATCTTCCACGACAAGATCATGGAGTTTTCTCAAAACGAACTCATCCGTGAGACGTTGAGCCACCAGCACACGCACTTCCACATCTTCCGCCTGATGTTCCATGCACGCGTGACCGAGGAGGCGCTTGACGAACACGAGGCGATCCTTGCCGCGTTCGGCTCGGCCGATCCCGATGCCGCCGAAAAGGCGATGCGCATCCATATCGAGCACTCGCGCGATCGCCTGCTCCCGGCATTCGATTGAGGTCGGAACGGATGTCCATTGCCGCGAATATCGCCGGGGAGGGCGGGAGCACGTTGTCCAGCGAAGCGCCTGGTTCGCTTGAACCGGTGCTGCGCGCCCAGGAATTGTCCAAGCAATACGGCCCAGTGACGGTGCTGTCGGACGTCACCCTGGACGTCCTGCCGGGAGAGATCCATGCCATCATTGGCGAGAACGGTGCCGGCAAGTCGACGTTGATGCGGCTGCTGTCCGGCTATGTCGAGCCAAGCCACGGCACGTTGTCGATGAACGGACACGCGGTGAAATTTGCCAAGCCTGCCCAAGCACAGGATGCCGGTATCGCTTTGGTTCATCAGGAGATCCTGCTCGCCGAGGGGCTCACGGTCACCGACAATCTGTTTCTTGGGCGAGAGCTTTCGCGTGGCCATGTCGTGGATGACCGCACCATGCGCCGGCTGGCAACCGAGAAACTGGCGCAGATCGGCTGCGCGGTCTCGCCAAGGGCACTGGTGCGCGACGTTTCGCTGGCAGACCGGCAGATGGTGCAGATCGCTCGCGCCCTGCTTGACGACCACAAGGTGGTTATCTTCGACGAGCCGACCGCCGTTCTGACCGGTGGCGAGGTCGAGCGCCTGCTGGAGATCGTCCTGCAACTCAAGGCTCACGGCACCGCCGTGCTCTATATCAGCCACCGGTTGGATGAGGTGCAGCGGGTCGCAGACAAAGTGACCGTTCTGCGCGACGGCAAGATGGTCGGCACCTATCCCGGCAAGACGCTGAGCCAGATGGACATGGCGCGGCTGATGGTCGGGCGCGAACTGGCAGCGCTCTATCCTGAGAGAACCGCAGCGCCTTCGGATGTACCGATGCTGAGCGTGAGGAACGCCTCCGTTCCCGGCTATGTGGAGGACGTGTCGTTCACGGTCCACAAGGGCGAGATCCTGGGGTTCGCCGGTATGGTCGGCGCAGGCCGAACCGAACTCTTCGAGGGCATTATCGGCTTGCGCCCGGCGGCCGCCAAGGTCGAACTTGAGGGCAAGTCGATCCATTTCCAATCGCCGCGCGCGGCGATCGACGCCGGCGTCGGTTACCTGACCGAGGATCGCAAGGGCAAGGGACTGCTGCTGCAAGAGCACTTGGCGCCTAACCTGACGCTGTCGGCGCTCGATGTGTTCCATCCCGGCCTCTCGATGGGTCGGCGCCGCGAAGCGCAAGCCCTGGAACAGGCCGTGGAGACATATGACATCAGGCTGAAGAGCCTCGGCGCCAAAGCGGCCCAGCTTTCCGGGGGCAATCAGCAGAAGCTGCTGCTGGCGAAGGTGCTGCTGACCGATCCTTCGGTGGTCATTATCGACGAGCCCACGCGTGGCATCGACATCGCCAACAAGGCGCAGATCTATGCCTTCATCCAGGAGCTTGTGGCCAAGGGCAAGGCCTGCATCGTCATCTCTTCGGAGATGCAGGAATTGATCGGCATCTGCGACCGCATCCTGGTGATGCGCGAAGGCCGCATCACCGGCGAGGTCAGTGGCGCCGAAATGACCGAAAGCAATGTGGCGGTACTGGCGACCAGTGGCCCCAAGCCAGGGCCAAAAGCCAAGGGAGGCACAAAATGGCTGTCATGAGCGAATCCGCACCCAGGCGTCGCCCCCTCGATCTCAACATCAGTTGGACCGATATCGGGCCTTTTCTTGCGCTGGCAGCTCTGCTGGTGGCCGGTTACCTCATCAACCCCGATTTCCTGTCCGCCACCAACCTCGCCAACGTCATCACCCGCAGCGCCTTCATCGCCATTATCGCGGTCGGCGCGACATTTGTGATCTCGTCGGGGGGGCTCGATCTTTCCGTCGGCTCGATGGCCGCCTTCATCACCGGCATCACCATCATGTTCATGAACGCGGTGGCGCCGCATGCCGGCATCTGGGCTATTCCCGCCGGTATGGCGGCGGCGATTCTGGTC
>NZ_RZRW01000940.1:0-1472 GCF_003998745.1 Mesorhizobium sp. M7A.F.Ca.US.014.04.1.1
GCTGGCAAAACAACTGGCCGACGAGATGGCCGACCGCCTCCAGGAAGAGACTGATCCCGTCACGCGCATCTCCATCTTCGGTTTTCCGGCACAGTTCGGCGCACTAAAGGGCCGAGTTACCAGCTTTGTCGCCGCTCTGTTCAATCCCGGACGCAGCCAGGTGAATGTCAGCCTGCGTGGATTGTATTTTTCGTCCGGCACGCAAGAGGGCACGCCTATCGATCAGGTGCTGGGCGCGATCGGCCGCAATTTCGGTGGCAATTCCCGCCCTCACCTTTCTGGAACCGGCAAAAGCTTCTTTTTGCATGATCTGCTGACGGACGTCATTTTTGCCGAATCGGGCTGGGTTTCGTATGACAAATCGGCTGCAAGGCGTGCGGCGATCGTCAGATTTGGTGGCCTGGGTGCCATAACGCTGATCGCCGCCGCCGCACTGGGTACGCTCGCCCTGAGCTTTGCTTCCAACCGGTCGCTGATCGCCTCCACAACGCTGGCCATGGGCCAGTATCGCGAGACGGCGGCCCCGTTGCTCAAGGCCAGCACGGTCACCGATGTCGACCTTGAAAACGTCATCGGCCCGCTTGACCAGTTGCGCGATCTGCCGGCCGGGTATGAAACCGGTGACTTGCCGACACCGTTAGAGGAGACGTTCGGCCTCAGCCAGAGGGAGAGACTTCTTTCGGCATCCAAAACAGCCTATCGGCAGGCGCTGGAGCGACTGCTCCGATCGCGCCTGTTGATCCAGGCCGAGCGGACGATCCAGGCCAAGATGGCCGATCCCGTCGCCCTCTACGAACCGTTGAAAATCTATCTGATGCTTGGCGGCAAGGCCCCGAAGGTCGATGACGCGTTGATCGTTTCGTGGATGAAGCGGGACTGGGAGCAGAACCGATATCCGGGCGAAAACAATCGCGAAGGACGCGAGCAGCTCCAAAAGCACCTGCGCGCCATGCTGGCATTGGACGACGCCTATGATCCGGTCTTCGAACTCAACCAGCCGCTTGTCGAAGCCGCTCAACGTTCACTCGGGCGTATGAGCCTTGCCGATCGCGCTTCGGCATTGATCAAGTCGGCTATATACGCAGCGGTGCTGGACGATTTTTCACTGTCTCAGAAAGGCGGGCCGGAAGCGCAGCTGCTGTTCGAGCGCATCGATGGCGGCGATCTGTCAGGGCTTCGTATTCCCGGCATCTATACTCATTCCGGCTTCAACACCTTCTATCTCCGGCAACTGTCGCGCATTGCGCAGATGCTTGTCGACGAGCAGTGGGTTCTCGGGGGCGGCGGCGAACAAGGCGATATCAACCAGCAATTGCTCAAGCTCGGCCCCGAACTTCTTGATCGCTACGGCAAGGAGTTCGCGGCCGCGTGGAACGGCGTTCTCGGCCAGTTGAAATTCAAGGCGATGCTGACGGACAAGCCGCACTACATCGCACTTTCGGCCGCTGCCTCCCCAAGCTCACCGATGAATC
>NZ_RZRW01000941.1:0-460 GCF_003998745.1 Mesorhizobium sp. M7A.F.Ca.US.014.04.1.1
TCGCGGATCTTCTGGATGGCTTCAAGACGATGCAGCTCTTTTTTGCGACAAGGTGATCAAAGGCATGCCGGCTCCTCCATACGCCCGGTCTCACGCCAGGCAGTGTGAAGTCGTCAGCCTTCCTTTCCAGCTTCGAGTTGGCCAGAGCATGAGCTGTGAAAGTCGGGGACTGTCGCATCTCTAAATTGCTCAAGTGTCGCATCTCTATATAACTGCTACATCCAGAAGTCGCATAACATACATTATGGAACATTAAATTATGATTTGAAATCAATGGGTTGGAAAAATTTATCGGCTGTTAGCCACCCGCTCCATCATGCTTTCGCCGCACAAGAAAAGCAAAATGCGTTTCATCGTTGGGCCACCTGGGCCCCTTTTGTTGCGAATAGCTGCTTTGTGCCGCGAGGACCTTGGGAAGCTATTTCCTTTCGAAAACAGATTTTTCCTTTCGGGTAGAGGT
>NZ_RZRW01000941.1:470-1466 GCF_003998745.1 Mesorhizobium sp. M7A.F.Ca.US.014.04.1.1
GCGACAGGAGTGCGATCTATGCAGAGTTTCACCGTCGAGCTGATACGCGACGGCAAAGCTGTGGAACGTGCCGAGGTTCAGGCCGAAAATGTTGTTGAAGCTGCGAAGACGTGGGGACCAGTAACCATCCCGTACGCCGAAGAGCCTGACATCGGCGAATGGATCAGGGTAACGCACCCTTGCGGCAGCACGACAAGTTGGTTCGAGCCGGATCGTTAAGCGCGGCCAATTTAGAGCTCACTGGCCAGGATGCGTCAGGGCTGTGAGTAAGAGCCGTGACGAACGTCACGGCGTCGGGATCATAGCAGAAGATGGACGGATGACCCGGTGCGAACCAGCGATGACAGCATCTTCCTGATGTCGATCTCTCCCCTCCCCTCTCCCCTCTCCTCTCCCAGGCTGTCCGTCCGCTTTCCCTACCCTTCTTCCGCCCGAGCAGGACGACCCTGCTGTTCGGCGCAGCAGGACTGGCCGGCACAGGCCCAACGGTACTACGCGCAGCGCCCAAGCGCAGCCTTTCGAAACTTGGTGGCACAGACCAGAAGCTTTTATGCAGATTGGAAGTCCAAATTTAAACAGTTCATCCTACGTTGGCCGATGGGCTTTTTGTCAAGGAAACGCAATTGAGCCGGTCGGGCAGAACGGATTTTGACTTTGATGGTGCAAGAAAGGCGGTTTTTTCGACCGCCAACTTGCCGGCGGCAATTGCGTTGGCCGTGCTTGTGATCTGCGCGGTCCTTGCGGACTTGCAGAACACGAAAGTGTCCGATCAACTCGCGCGCGCCGAAGTCCAGGCCAAGGTCAACATCATAAGGGCCAAGCTCGAAGGCAATGTAAACGGTAATCTCCAGCTTGTTCAGGGCCTCGTCTCGGCCATAGTTACAGAGCCGTACATGGGACAGCAGAGATTTGCGTCCCTGGCAAGCAACCTGTTCCGACAGAGATCGCAACTGCGCAACATCGCCGGTGCGCCCGATCTCGTCATCTCGCTGATGT
>NZ_RZRW01000942.1:0-1465 GCF_003998745.1 Mesorhizobium sp. M7A.F.Ca.US.014.04.1.1
GAAAGCGACCGCAGGCAAAGGCGGTCCCAAACGCTTAGGCAGAGCTGCTGGCGTGGGGTTAGCCCAGCGCCAGCAGACAACAGCGAACCTGAACCCGCCTTAGTTGGTGACGACAATGCGCGTGTTGCCGAAACCCACTTCCCGCACCATCGAATAGAACGTGGCGGCATTGGCCGTGTGCAGCCTCACGCAGCCATGCGACGCCGGGCGGCCGAGCTGCCTGACGGCGCCGGTTCCATGGATGGCATAGCCGCCATGGAAGAACACCGAATAGGGCATCGGCGACATATGGTATTTGCGCGAATACCACATCCTGGCCGTGCGCTGCGGCCGATAGGTGCCGCGCGGCGTGAAATAGCCGGTGCGGGCGGTGGAGACACTCCACCGGTAAACCGACGCGCCATATCTGACGGTCATCGTCTGCGACGACACGTCTATATTTGCAACGAGGCTGGCTGCCCAGCCCTGCCCCGAAGCACCGAACAGCATTGCAACAAACATGGTTGCCATGAGAACTGTCTTTTTCATGCGATCAAACCCCTTTGATTGCCCCTAACCTGCCTGCCTGATTGTTTTTCATCTTTTTAATGGCAGATGCACGGGCTAACACACACACCTTGACCAATTCGCCAATCCAAAGCAGCGAATTTGAACGATTTCCCGCAATAGTTGCCGCAACGACACGCCGCACCGGCTTGATCGCCGGCGGGCTTGCAAAACCGCTGGGATCGCTGCTCAACTCTGCGCATGAACCAGCGACTCCTCCAGGCAATCGATGACAGGCGCGACGACGTCGTCGCGCTGACCGCCGAACTGATCCGTTTTCCGACTATCAATCCACCCGGCGAGGCCTACCGGCCATGCGCCGAATATCTCGGCGCGCGGCTGAAGAAGAGCGGTTTCGAGACCGAGTTCATCCGCGCCGAAGGCACGCCCGGCGACACCGACCGCTACCCGCGCGTCAATGTCGTTGCCCGTTCCGAAGGCAGGTCGCCGGGCGCCTGCGTCCACTTCAACTCGCATATCGACGTGGTCGAAGCCGGTGATGGCTGGACCGTCGATCCCTTCGCCGGCATCGTCAGGGACGGCAGGGTCTATGGCCGCGGCGCCTGCGACATGAAGGGCGGCCTTGCCGCCTCTATCATCGCAGCCGAGGCCTTCCTGGAAGTCTTCCCCGATTTTCCCGGCGCCATCGAAATATCCGGCACCGTCGACGAGGAATCCGGCGGCTTCGGCGGCGTCGCGCATCTGGCCAGGCTCGGCTATTTCTCAAAACCCAGGGTCGACCATGTCATCATTCCCGAGCCGCTGAACAAGGACCGCATCTGCCTCGGCCATCGTGGCGTCTGGTGGGCGGAGATCGAGACCAAGGGGGAGATCGCGCACGGCTCGATGCCGTTTCTCGGCGACAATGCGGTGCGCCACATGGGCGCCGTGCTGCGGGCTTTCGAGGACGAACTGTTTC
>NZ_RZRW01000943.1:0-1462 GCF_003998745.1 Mesorhizobium sp. M7A.F.Ca.US.014.04.1.1
CACCTACACCGCCCGCCCCAACAAGCTGTCGCATTTCCTCAAACTCTACGAGGACGTCGGCCTGCCGATGCAGCGGCATTATCTGGGCGAGCCCTTCGGCTTCTTCCAGACGCATATCGGCGACCTCTCGCGCACCGTGCATCTGTGGAGATATGAAAGCCTTGCCGACCGGGAGGAGCGGCGCGACCGCATGGAGGCAGACCCGGAATGGCAGGCCTACCGGCGCAAGGTGATCGAGACCGACTATCTGCTCGACATGCGCAACCAGATCCTCAAACCCGTCTCGTTCTTCAATCCGGGAAAATAAGATGGACCTGACTTTCTCGACCGAGGGGCGCAGCTGGCCGCTGCGCCTGACTGGCGATGCCGAGCGCACGCGCCGCGCGCTGCTTTCGGCCTTGCCGATGCGTCTGCAGCTGCACACGCCGAAGATCGCCGGCAGCCATATCTATTGGCATGCTCCCTTCGTCGAGGATATCGAGGGTGCTACGCATGTGCTTTCCGCGACCGCCGGCGCATTCATCTACTGGCCGGTGCGGCAGTTCCTCGAAATCACCTTCGCGCCGCTTCAGGCGGAGAATGCCGAGATCACCGTTCTCGGCCATCTCGACGCGCCGGTGGAAGGCATTGCCGAACTTGCCGCGACACTGAAACAGGACCAGGGCCGCCGCATCCTGGAAGGCACGCTTGTCCGGTCGGATGGCGGCGTGTCCGAGCCTTCGCCGCCATCGTCGCTGCCACAGGATATCATTGCCGCTCGCAAGGCGCTGTGGGTGTTCTGTCCCGCCGACATCAGCCGGGTCACCGCGTCACGCGCCATCATGCACCCGGCAGGGCCTGTCTTCACCGCGGAATCAGAAGCGCGGGTGCTGCACGAATTCCTCTGGTGGATCCGCGCCGAGCGCGGCCGGAAGGACGAATTGGTGCTGCGCCAGGCGGCAGCAATCGCGCTCGACAAGACCGCGACCCGGCTACGCGATTTCTGCCACATGGAGGAAACGCCTGCCCTGCTTTTCCGGCTCAAGGCGGCGATGGACGGCAACTATCCGCTCGGTGCGCTGATGGACGAGGCGATCCTGGCTACCGGGCGGGTTGGCGCTTGGATCGATCTTCTCATCCCGTGGAACGACCTCAACGAGGCCTTCCGCGCTGCGCTTGACGGCAGGAGGGCCGGATGATGGAAAAACTGACCATCGGCATTGTCGGTTTCGGCGTCATCGGGCAGCGCTGGACGGCTTGCTTTGCCCATGCCGGCCACGCGGTGCGCGTGTTCGACCCGACAGAGCGGCGCGAAGCGGCTTTCAACGAGGTGCTGCCTGCACTCATGGCCGACCTAGACGCGTTGAAGGGATCCTCGCCCTCGCCCGGCGAGATCCATCTTTTTCCGACGCTCGCCGAGACGCTCCAAGGCGTCGATTTCGTGCAGGAGAACGGTCCGGAAGACCTGGCCCTCAAGCGCCGG
>NZ_RZRW01000944.1:0-1458 GCF_003998745.1 Mesorhizobium sp. M7A.F.Ca.US.014.04.1.1
CCGCCGCGGGGATGATGCTCGGCCGTGGACAGTCGCGGGTGCAGGTCCTGCTGTACAAGCATCTGCGCAGATAGTTTGCCGGTCAGTCGTTCGTTGTGGACTTGGTAGTCCGCGACCTTGGAACGAAGCAGCATGGCGGCCTGTTGCAAGCTGGCGAGCCGCAATGCAACGTCCTCACGCGCCTGCTCGGCGGCTTGCCTGGCCATGGTCTCGTCGCGGAGTTGCCCCGACACGCGCGCCAGGTTCCGTCCCAGGCGCTCGACCTCGACATTCGCTTCGAGGAACCGTGTTGCGCGCTGGCCGGCATGCCTATCCGCCTGCGCAATGGTCTGCCGTGCCCTGTTGAGTTGGACCTCCAGGTCGGCGATGGTCTTGCTTGCGATCGATAGCTCGCGCGATTTTCGCCCAAGCTCTTTCGAGGTGCGATCCTGCAAACGTTGCAGCTTCGCCACCTCTTCCTGCAAGTCCCATTTGTCCGTATCGGGAGCGTCGGCATCGTGCGTTTGCGCATCGAGCCTGGCCACATAGTCCTCAACCAGCGACCACGCCAAGTCGTCATCGTTGGACAAGAGCGAGGAGCCGCGCATGGCGTGGGCCTGACTCGAGCCCGTCCGGGCCGAAGTCGAGCCGAGGGAGGCGGCCAGCGTGTCTGACTGGGCCAATCCGGTCACGGGCTCCTCTTCGAAGAGAGGCAAAGCTTGATGCGTGGCGGCTCGGATGCTTCGAATCAGTTCTTCGAAGTCTTCGTCGGCCCTTCGGACAACGGCGCTGTCGTTCGCACTGATGTGCCGGGCGCCGTTGGCCTCATGATTCAGCGACATTTTTCTCTCATCGCGGACCGAATCACTAGACTATCGTGCATCAAGGACAAGAATGCGAGTAGATCTTGCCGGGTTTCACCGGAAAATTGCTGCAAGAAATCTCGTTTTTTTGAAGCGGAAGTCGATCTTAGCGCTTGCCTCTTGGGCAATCGAAGTAAAGTCCCGGCCACCTCTGTGTCAAATATTGCAGCGAAAATGTGCCATCCTTCCAGAACCGCACCCTTGCCTTTTCTCAGCGCCGCCCCAACAAGCTCTTCATGCGGTTGCGCAGCAGGCGGGCCATGTTGCGGGTTTCGCGGTAGAGGTGCAGTTGCGAGGCGGCCTGGCGGGTGAGGCGGTCGGCGTCCGGCGTCAGGCCGATCACCAGCGTGCCCATCGGCTTGCGCTCGGCCCATAGCCGGCTCATCACCGGATGGTCGGGCACGGCGCAGGAATCGGTCATCATGATGTTGGGATCGTCGAGATGCTGCCCGGTCACCTCGATCATCAGCAAGGTGCCCGGCGAATAGCTGGCCAGCGTCTCGTCATAGGCGGTCTTCCAGGTGTAGGCGATGCCGGCTTCGACGAAGACGATCAGGCAGGCAATGGTGCGGCCGTCGAGCGTCAGCGAATGGATGCGGCACATGTCCTGCTCGGC
>NZ_RZRW01000945.1:0-1458 GCF_003998745.1 Mesorhizobium sp. M7A.F.Ca.US.014.04.1.1
ACCTTGGGCAAGGCTTTGTTCGACATCCTTCCAGACGTATCCGGCCACATCAGTGTCGCAGGCGAACCCGTTCGGCCGGGCAGCGTAAGCAGAGCGATCGCTGCTGGTGTCGCGCTTGTTCCCGAAGACCGTCGGCTCGAAGGGCTTGTTGGCGGGCGCTCAATCGAGGAGAATCTTGCGCTTCCCCGGCTTTCCGATTTCTCGCTCGCGGGTCCCCTTGGGCCGATGGCGAAGGCGCGGATAGCGGCTCTGTTCAGACAATACCGCGACGACCTCAACATCCTGTGCCGCGGCCCCTTACAGAAAGCCCAGGAGCTTTCAGGCGGCAATCAGCAAAAGATCGTCTTCGCAAAATGGCTGGCAATGAAGCCGAAGCTGTTGATCCTCGATGAGCCAACTTCCGGCGTGGACGTCAATGCCAAGCGCGATATGCGCGAGCTTGTGCGCCGCACGGCGGGCGATGGCGTCGCCGTGCTGCTCATTTCTTCGGAACTCGAAGAACTCCTGGATTTGTCCGATCGCATTCTGGTGATGGCGCAGGGGCGGATAACGCGCAGCATGGGCAGCGCGCACGACGAGACCGGGCTTCGCGCGTTGCTGCAGGCCGAGGCCGCCAGACAAACCAGCGTACACGCTCAGGGAGTTGCAGCATGAAATCGTCCTCGATGCCGATGCGCGCTAGTGCGATGAATTTTTTCCGCGATCACATCACCTATGTGATCTTCCTGGCGATCACCCTCTATTTCGTCTTGTTCGCCCCCCACTTCGCGTCAGTCTCAACCGCAAGCGCCGTTCTGCGTATCACAGCCATCGTTTCCGTGATGGCGATCGGCATGACGTTCGTCATCATCTGCGGTGAAATCGACCTGTCGGTCGGTTCGGTTGCCAGCTTTTCAGGTATGATCGGAGCGTTGCTGCTCGATCAAAGTGTCCCGGCCTATGTCGCCGCCCTTCTGGTGTTGGGCGCCGGGGCCTCGATCGGCGCGGTGTCGGGCGTGCTTGTTACAAAACTGCGCATTCCATCGTTTCTCGTAACGCTTGGGATGTTGTCCATCTTTTCCGGACTGGCACTGACCATCACCGGCACCCGGCCCGTGTCGATCGTCGATGATGATTTTTCGAACCTGTTCTGGAACGGCAGTTTTCTGGGCATGCAGGCACCGATCTGGTGGACGATCGTCCTTACGGCCGTCGGCTACTACCTGCTGCATCAAATGCCCTACGGCAGGCGTGTTTATGCGACCGGTGGAAATGCTGTTGCCGCGCGCTTTTCCGGTGTGCGAACGGACGGCGTCAAAATCTTCGCCTTTGCGATATCCGGCATGACCGCGTCCCTTGCGGGCCTGATGCTCGCGGCCCGCTCCACGGCTGGCAATCCCAGCCTGGGAGCGGGTCTTGAACTGGACGTGATCGCGGCCGTGATCATAGGCGGGACAAGTCTCTTTGGCGGTTATGGAT
>NZ_RZRW01000946.1:0-1455 GCF_003998745.1 Mesorhizobium sp. M7A.F.Ca.US.014.04.1.1
TTGTGCCCATCCAGTTGACCAGCTTGAGCGCGGCCTCCTTGTTGGCCGACTTGGCGTTGACCGCATAGCCGCCGTCGAAGAACTTGGTCACCTGCGGCGTATCGCCGGCCTTGACCACTGGCGGGGCGACGAAGTCCATGTTGATGGCCGGGTTCTGGGTGCGATAGCTGGCGATGTCGAAGCTGCCGCCGGCAAGCATCGCCGCTTTGCCGCTGATGAACAGCTGGCCGGCGGTGTCATAGTCGATACCTTCGAAGCCGGGCGGCATGTAGTCGCGCAATTCGAGCAGCTTGCCGAGTGCGGCGACATAGCGCGGGTCCTTGAAGGTGGTCTTGCCCAACGTCAGGTCGCTGACGAAATCCTGGCCGAGGAACGGGTTGGTGAAGATGGCGACGAACATCTCGTTGAACCAGCTTGTGCCCATGCCGTTGGCGAGGGGATAAATACCCTTGTCCTTCAGCGCCTTGCTGACGGTTATGAACTCATCCCATGTGGTCGGCGGGGTCAACCCGGTCTTGGCGAAGACGTCCTTGTTGATGAACAGGCCGAGCGTCTGCGAAGCGAAGGGCAGCGAATAGACCTTCTTGTCGGCGCGATAGGTGCCGGCCACCAGCGCATCGGCGGGCTGGTTGGCGAGCGAAGGCACCGTGGTCAGATCCTGTGGTTCAAAATAGCCGGCCTTCACGAACTGCTCGAGCCAGCCATAGGCGTGGGTGTGGATGACGTCGCCACCCTTGCCGGCGGCCAGGGCCGTCGAGACGATGGTCGGATAGTTCTCGTCCGGGAAGGACTCGAACTTCACATGGATGTCCGGGTTGGCCTTGGTGAAATCGGCGAAAAGTTCGTTGTAGGCGGCCTTGTCTTCCTGGCGCCAGGTCCAGAACGAGATGTCGGTGGCATGCGCCACGCTGGCTGCCAATCCCCATGCGAAAGACGCGGCCGCGAGGGCCAGCCCAATCCTTCTCCTGCTCATGTTGCAATCTCCCAATCGCGCTTGATGCGCTTTTTACGACGATTATCAAATCATAGTTCTTGCCGTCTGGAAAGATAGTTTGTAAAGTTTCCTAACTAACGTGGATTGGACGCGGCAGCCCGGCTTGCGCGGTGGATATGGTGACCCAGAAAATCATTGCAGGCGTGGATATAGGCGGCACCAAGACGCGCATCATGGCGTGCCAGGGCGAGCGCATCGCCGACGAGGTGCTGGTGACGGAGAGCTGGCGCATTCGCCAGATGGAGACTGATGCCGAGACACTGGCTGGGATCGTCGCGGGATTGTGCGGCGGGGTCGCGCCCGCTGTGCTGGCCGTTGGCGCGCATGGCTGCGACACGGGTGAACAATGCCTTCGCTTCCAGGCGCTGCTGGCTAGCAGGACCGGTGGTGCGGTGCAGGTGGTCAACGATGCCGAGCTGATGGTTCCTGCCGCTGGCTATATCGACGGCATTGGCGTCGTC
>NZ_RZRW01000947.1:0-1396 GCF_003998745.1 Mesorhizobium sp. M7A.F.Ca.US.014.04.1.1
CGGTCGTCATGACGCAGTTGGCACGGCTGGTGGAGAAGGCGGCGTAGCTAGCCTCGGACCATTCGCCAGCGCTGAAATTCCGGTCTAGAATAGGAAATCGGCTTCGTGTATGGAGCCGCGATCCCATATAGGGGCGGGAAATGGCAGGCGAGGGTGCTTGCCGGAAAGAGCGTTGGGTGCAGCGATGACGAAATGGTCGCCGAATTCGTGGAGAGCAAAGCCGATCAAGCAGGTTCCTGCTTATCCGGACCTTGCAGCGCTGAAGAACACGGAGGCCCAGCTCGCAACCTTTCCGCCGCTGGTTTTTGCCGGTGAGGCGCGCAAGCTCAAGAAGCAGCTCGCTTCGGTCGCTGCCGGTGACGCATTCCTCCTTCAGGGGGGCGATTGCGCCGAGAGCTTCGCCGAGCATGGCGCAGACAACATCCGCGACTTCTTCCGCGTCTTCCTGCAGATGTCGGTGGTGCTGACCTTCGCCGGCGCGCAGCCGGTGGTCAAGGTCGGCCGCGTTGCCGGCCAGTTCGCCAAGCCGCGCTCGTCCGACAACGAGACCAAGGGCGAGGTGACGTTGCCCAGCTATCGCGGCGACATCATCAACGGCATCGAATTCGACCCGAAGTCGCGCATTCCGGATCCCGCTCGCCAGGAGATGGCGTACCGCCAGTCGGCGGCGACGCTCAACCTTCTGCGCGCCTTCGCGCAAGGCGGCTATGCCAGCCTGGAGAATGTGCACCGCTGGATGCTCGGCTTCGTGTCCGACAGCCCGCAGGGCGAGAAATACGAGTCGCTCGCCAACCGCATCACCGAGACGATGGACTTCATGAAGGCCGTCGGCATCACTTCGGAAACCAACTACGCGCTGCGCGAGACCGATTTCTATACCAGCCATGAGGCGCTGCTGCTCGGCTACGAGGAGGCGCTGACGCGTGTCGATTCGACCTCCGGCGACTGGTACGCTACCTCGGGCCATATGATCTGGATCGGCGACCGCACCCGCCAGCCGGACCATGCGCATGTCGAATATTGCCGCGGCATCAAGAACCCGCTCGGCCTGAAATGCGGTCCGTCGCTGACGCCGGACGGCTTGCTGGAGCTGATCGACTTGCTCAACCCCGAAAATGAACCCGGCCGGCTGACGCTGATTGCACGTTTCGGCTCCGACAAGGTCGCCGACCATCTGCCGAAGCTGGTTCGCGCGGTGCAGAAGGAAGGCCGCTCCGTGGTGTGGTCGTCGGACCCGATGCACGGCAACACGATCGAGGCCGCCGGCTACAAGACGCGGCCGTTCGACCGCATCCTGAAGGAGGTTCAGACCTTCTTCGAAGTGCACCGCGCCGAAGGCACGCATCCGGGCGGCATCCATGTCGAGATGACCGGTAAGAACGTCACCGAATGCACC
>NZ_RZRW01000948.1:0-1450 GCF_003998745.1 Mesorhizobium sp. M7A.F.Ca.US.014.04.1.1
GCAATGCGCTGGGCGCGGTCAAGGCGGTGACGGCAGCGTCACTGGCCATCAAGGGCGACGGCACCCATTTCGTACCTCTCGATGCAGCAATCGAGACCATGCGCCAGACCGGCCTCGACATGAACGAGAAGTACAAGGAAACCAGCCTGGGTGGGCTCGCCGTCAACGTCGTGGAATGCTGAAGGCTGGCCTAAACTGCCACTGTGGAGAAGTCGATCCGGTCGTTGACGCGTCCGCATGCGGGACTAACCTTAAGCGATGTCTCTCAATCTCATAAAACTCTGTGTCGGCTGCGACAGCGTCGAAGATCTCGAGGAGTGGATCGCCTTCCGCCTCGACGAGCGGCGGCGCGCCGGTGAGCCGGTCGAGCAATATCACACCACGCGCATGATGCCGACGCGCGGCGCCGAGGTCACCGATGGCGGTTCGCTCTATTGGGTGATCAAAGGAAATGTGCAGTGCCGCCAACTGATCACCGAGATCCGGCCGTTCACCGATAGTGAAGGCATCGGCCGCTGCCACCTGATTCTCGACCCCGAGGTTGTTCGAACCGACTGGCAGCCGCGCCGGGCCTTTCAGGGCTGGCGCTATCTGAAGCCGGCCGACGCGCCGCTCGATCTGGGCAAGGGCAAGGCCGGACTGATCGAGATGCCGCCGAAACTCAGGCGCGAGCTTGCCGACCTCGGCCTGCTCTGACCCCAGGTGGCATCACCGTCTGGCCCTTTGTGCCACCCGATGTGGGGCTTGCAAGCGATGTGGCAACGCCACATCTTGTTTTTTATGAGCGATAAGAAGCAACCTGTGCCAGCGAGGACCAATCCTGCGCCGATCAAGCCTCAATCCAACGCTGGCGAGATCGACGCCTTCATTCGCCAGGCGAGGACACTTGCCGCATCGGCGACCGGTTCGGGCAGGCTGATCCTTGCTCTCGACGCGACGATGAGCCGCCAGCCAACCTGGGATCTGGCCTGCACGCTGCAGGGCCAGATGTTCGACGCCGTCGGCAAGGCAGGAACCCTCAGCGTGCAACTGGTTTATTTTCGCGGTCTTGGCGAGTGCCGTTCGTCCGCTTTCGTGAGCGACACCAATGCCTTGAAGCAGCTGATGACGCGGATCGAGTGCCGCAGCGGTCACACCCAGATCGGCAAGGTGCTGGCGCATGCGTTGAAACAGACGGCAACCGCTAAGGTCAATGCGCTGGTCTATATCGGCGATGCGATGGAAGAGGATATCGACGATCTGGCCGAAAAGGCCGGCAGCCTCGGCCTTCATGGCGTTCCTGTCTTCGTCTTTCAGGAAGGCCATGATTCCAGCGCGGAAAAGGCATTCAAAGAGGTTGCGCGGCTGTCCAAGGGGGCCTGGTTCCGGTTTGATCGGCGGGCTGCCGCGACCCTGGCCGGACTGCTTTCGGCTGTCGCCGTGTTCGCGACCGGCGGGTTGAAGGCGCTCG
>NZ_RZRW01000949.1:0-1449 GCF_003998745.1 Mesorhizobium sp. M7A.F.Ca.US.014.04.1.1
GGTATTTCGAGCCGACCGTCATGGTCGACGCCCGCAACGACATGGACTTCATGCAGGAGGAAATCTTCGGTCCGGTCGTCGGCGTCATCCCCTTCTCGTCGGAAGAGGAGATGACCGCGCTCGCCAATGACACGCGCTACGGACTGTCCTCCGGCATCTGGACCAAGGACATCGACCGCGCGCTGCGCTTTGCCCGCAATGTCGATGCCGGAACCGTCTGGATCAACACCTATCGCGCCTCGTCGTTCATGTCGGCCAATGGCGGCTTCAAGGAAAGCGGCTATGGCCGCAGGGGAGGCTTCGACGTGATGGAGGAGTGCTCGCGGCTGAAGAACATCATGATCGATTATTCCGGGCTCATGCAGGACCCATTCGTCATCCGCCTGCGCTGAGCATCACCCACACCGACCACAAAGGACGGGACAACAGAAATGAAATTTGCAGTGTCGCTGACCATGGAGCGCTTCTCGCCCGACATGCCGATGTCGAAGGTGAAGAGCAATCTGCTCGAGCTGGCGCAGATGGCCGACGCGGGCGGCTTCGAGACGCTGTGGACGGCAGAGCATCATACGATCGAGTGCACCATCTCGCCCAATCCGTTGATGACCCTGACCTGGCTGGCGCAGCACACGCAGCAGATCCGGCTTGGCACCTCGACGCTGGTGGCGCCGTACTGGAGCCCGATCCGGCTGGCTGGCGAAGCCGCCCTTTGCGATCACCTGACCGGCGGCAGGCTGGAGTTCGGCATAGCCCGTGGCTCCTATCAATACGAGTTCGACCGCATGGCCGGCGGCATGCCGCAGCAGGAGGGTGTCGCCTATCTCAAGGAACTGGTGCCGGCAGTGAAGAAACTGTGGGCCGATGATTATGCGCATGACGGCCACTATTGGAAGTTTCCGCTGGCCGCGGGCGTGCCCAAGCCATTGCAGACGCCGCATCCGCCGATCTGGGTGGCGGCACGTGACCCCGGCACATTCGACTGGGCCGTAGGCATCGGTGCCAACATCCTGTCGACGCCGCTTTCAGCGCCCGCGGCCGAGATTGCCGTGCTCGGCGAAAAATTTCGCAAGGCGGTCGCCGACCATCCGGAAGTGCCGCGCCCACGCCTGATGATGCAACGCCGCACCTGCATCTACGATCGCCCGGAGGACTGGGAAGTCGCGGTCCGCCACGCCATCGACTACGGGCGCTCCTTCGAGAACCTCTTCCAGAACATCGGCACGGTAAAGAACGGTTTCCCCGAGGCTGTGCCTTATGAAAGCGTCAAGGGCAAGGACAACTACAATCCCGAGAGCATCCGCAAGAACCTGATGTTCGGCACGCCCGACGAGATCATCGAGAAGCTTGAGGACTACGAGGCCGCCGGCGTCGACCAGTACTGCCTGGGGCTGACCTTCAACCTACCGTTCGAGCTGCAGAAGAAGACGATCCGGCTGTTCGTCGACGAGG
>NZ_RZRW01000095.1:0-13932 GCF_003998745.1 Mesorhizobium sp. M7A.F.Ca.US.014.04.1.1
CCCTGACGATAACGGCGCCGATCAGCATGAAGACGAAATAGACGATGCCCAGCACCAGGAAGGTTTCGGCGACGCCGATGTGCTCAGGCGTCGAAAACAGCTTCATCAGATAAACCGACAGCGGCGAGGCGATGAAGGCGCCGCCGCCGAAGCCCATGATCGCCATGCCGGTTGCCATGCCCGGCCGGTCCGGAAACCAGGTGATCAGCGTCTTGACCGGCGAGATATAGCCGAGGCCGAGACCGATGCCGCCCAGCACGCCGTAGCCGAGATAGATGATCCACAATTGGTGCAGATAGACGCCGAGCGCCGAGACAATGAAGCCGCCGCCGAAACAACAGGCAGAAGCGACCATGGCTTTGCGCGGACCGACGCGATCCAGCCAGCCGCCGCCGAACGCCGCCGCAATGCCCAGGAACAGGATCGCGATCGAGAAAATCCAGCCGAGGCCGGTCAATTTCCAGTCGTCGGGCGCCGAGTCGGTGATGCCGATCAGCTTAGACATCGGCAAGTTGAAAACGCTGAACGCATAGGCCTGGCCGATGCAAAGGTGGATGCAGAGCGCCGCCGGCGGCACCATCCACCTGCTGAAGCCAGGCTCGGCGACGGTGCGTGAGCGGTCGAGCCAGCCGCCCGCCCTTTCCCCAGTCGTATCCATTCCATCCTCCCAGATGCGTCTTCGAACCATCTTCTCAGATGTGTCCTGCGAACAAACTAGGCGGGTAAGCCGGCGAGGCAATAAGGAATGCCTGCCATACGACCAATGTCTAATGAGACTGGCCCATATCGCAAAGCAGGTCATTGCTTTCCCGAAAGTTAGATTAGAAACAATTGATTGACTGTCTGCTTATGAAGCGCGATCCCTCCACCTGCACTCACGATCATCTGGCCGGGCACGACGGCATTCACCAGTTGCGGTTGAGCCATTCGCGCGCCGGGCGCTCTATGAGGTAGTAGCTGCAGGCCGCGCAAGCGAAGACTGCGGCCAGCATCGGTATCGGCGCGCTGCCTTGCTCATAGACGAATTTGTAGAACGGCTGCTGCCATAAATAGAGCGAGTACGACCACAGCCCCAGCGTCGCCATCGGCCAGGACGACAGCAATCCGGAAAAATACCGTGGGCTGAAATCGAGTGCGTTGACGGCCAGAGCCAGCAGCGGCACCGCGAAGAGATAGTGCATCGGCGTCGGCACCCGATCCAGGAACAGGACAACGGCACAGACCGTTGCCACCAGGGCCACATGCTTGCCTCTCAAAAACGCCGGCAGCCTGCCGTCGGCCTTGAGCAGGCAGATCGAAGCCGACAGGAGGATCGACGCGATGTGCACATCCGTGCGCCAATAAGTGGTTTCGTAGTCCATCCCCAAGACCCAGTACGAAACCGCGCCATTGGCCATGGCCAGCAAGGCCAGCGCCAGGAGCAGCACGACCACGCGAGAGCGACTTGAGACGATGACGCTGATCAGCGCCAGGATGATGTAGGCGTGCTCCTCGATGCAGAGCGACCAGATATGGTCGAGCGCCCCTGCCCGAGCCACGAGAATGCCGGCATAATTGTAGGTGAATGTCAGCGCCGTCAGCGCGGCCTTCCATTTGAAGGCGAGGAACGTGCCGGAGAGCGCGATCATCGCGACGACTACGAAGACCAGAAGAGCCGGATAGATGCGGGAGAAGCGGCGTTTGAAGAATTTTTTCAGCGGGTAGCGTTCGATGAACAGGATCTCGCCCATCAGCCGGCCGCTGAGCACGAAGAAGAATTCGACGCCCAGCACGCCAAGATTGATTCCCGGAACCGGAAAGAAATGGCCGATCAGAACCAGCGCGATCGAAAGCCCGCGCCAGCCGTCGAGATAGGCCAGTCTTGTTCTGGTTGATCTGTCGGCGGCGGATCGGGACGGAACGACATGCGTCGCGGAAATGTCGGTCATGCCGATCCTCTCGCAATAGGCATGCGAAGGGTACGATGGTACAATTCGAACCCAGCTCGCATTCCCGCCCTAGTTCATATTGCAGTGCAATATGGATTTGTGCAAGTGCGAGATTGCTGCCGGATCAGGTCCGGCCTCCGGCTCGGCGGGGATTTGCTTCAAGCAGTGCGGCAGCGATTCCATCAGCAACTGAACGGATGCAGGCCGCCGCACGAGAAAAGGGGCCACGGAGGCCCCTTTCCTTGTCTGCGACTGATCGTATTAGAAACTGTTTCGAAACTCGCCCTGGCGAGTCATAGGTGGTGGTTTCGAGAACCGGAGCGGAGCGTACTTTTGGTACGTGAGCACCGGAAGCACAGAAAACGCCATCAGATGGCCGCCGGAGTAGAGTTTCCAAACAGTTTCTCAGGCGTTGGCTGCCGCAACCGCGCGCTTGGCCATCACCGCGATCAGATTGGCGCGATAATCGGCCGAGGCATGGATGTCGGTCATCAGATTCTTCGCCGGCACTTTCACACCTTCCAGTGCCGAGGCCGCGAAATTCTTGGCCAATGCTGCCTCGATCTCCTTCGAGCGGAAGACGCCGTCATCGCCGGCTCCAGTGACGGCGACGCTGACGCCATCCTTGCCCTTGGCAACGAACACGCCGACGATGGCGTAGCGCGATGCCGGATTGCGGAACTTTTCATAGGCCGCCTTGGCCGGCGCGGTGAAGGTGACGGCGGTGACGATCTCGCCTTCCTTCAACGAGGTCTCGAACAGACCCTTGAAGAACTTGTCGGCAGCGATCTCGCGCTTGTTGGTGATAATGGTGGCGCCCAGCGCCAGGAGCGCCGCCGGATAATCGGCCGCCGGGTCGTTGTTGGCGATCGAGCCGCCGATCGTCCCCTTATGGCGCACCGCCGGATCGCCGATCAGTGACGCCAGATGGGCAAGCGCCGGACAGGCCTTCTTCAGCTTCTCGTCATTGGCAACGGCGTGATGCGTGGTCGCGGCGCCGATGGTGACGGTCTTGCCCGAGACCTTGACGCCCTGCAGCTCCGTGATCCGCGACAGGTCGACAAGGTCTGACGGCGCGGCAAGCCGCGTCTTCATCGCCGGGATCAGCGTCATACCGCCCGAAAGCAGCTTGGCGTCGCCTGTCTTGACCAGCTTGGCAGCATCGGCGACCGAGGCGGCGCGGTGATAGTTGACTGCGTACATGGAATTCTCCCTTGGGTGAATGGGCGAATAGGGAGTAGCGAATAGCGAATAGGAACTATCCAGTCGCACCGCCTTCTCTTCCCTATTCGCTACTCCCTATTCGCTATTCGCTTTCAGTGTTTCGTTGCGCGGATCGCGGCCCAGACGGTGGACGGCGAAGCCGGCATGGCAAGATCGTTGCTGCCGATGGCGTCGGTGAGGGCGTTGATCACCGCCGGCGGCGAGCCGATGGCGCCGGCCTCGCCGCAGCCCTTGATCCCCAACGGATTGCCCGGGCATGGCGTGTTCGAGGTCGAGACCTTGAACGACGGTAGATCGCCGGCGCGCGGCATGGTGTAGTCCATGTAGCTCGCGGTCAAAAGCTGGCCGCTATTGTCATAATGGGCGCCTTCGAGCAGCGCCTGGCCGATGCCTTGCGCCAGCCCGCCATGCACCTGGCCTTCGACGATCATCGGGTTGATGATGTTGCCGAAATCGTCGGCAGCGACGAACTGGACGATCTCGGTGACGCCGGTTTCCGGGTCGACCTCGACCTCGCAGATATAGCAGCCCGCCGGGAAGGTGAAATTCGACGGATCGTAGAACGCCGTCTCCTTCAGCCCGGGCTCCATGCCGCCCGGCAGGTTGTGGGCAGTGTAGGCGGCCAGCGCCATCTGGAACCACGGCACGTTCTTGTCGGTGCCGGCGACCTTCAGCGCGCCATTCTCGATGACGATATCGCCTTCGTCGGCTTCGAGCAGGTGTGCCGCGATCTTCTTGGCCTTGGCCTCGACCTTGTCGAGGGCCTTGACGATGGCCGACATGCCGACTGCACCCGAGCGCGAGCCATAGGTGCCCATGCCCATCTGCACCTTGTCGGTGTCGCCATGCACGATCGAGACCGAATCGAGCGGCACGCCGAAGCGCTCGTTGACCAGTTGCGCGAAGGTCGTCTCATGGCCCTGGCCGTGGCTGTGCGAGCCAGTCAGCACCTCGATCGTGCCGACCGCGTTGACGCGCACTTCCGCCGATTCCCAAAGGCCGACACCGGCGCCGAGCGAGCCGACGGCAGCAGACGGGGCGATGCCGCAGGCTTCGATGTAGCAGCTCATGCCAATGCCGCGCAGCAGCCCCTTCTTGGCGGCGGCGGCCTTGCGCTTGGCAAAGCCGGCATAATCCGACGCCTTCATTGCCGCATCGAGCGAAGCGGCATAGTCGCCGGCGTCATAGCACATGATGACCGGCGTCTGATGCGGAAACGCTGTGACGAAGTTCTTGCGCCGCAGCTCGGCCGGCGAGACGCCGAACTGGCGGGCCGCCGTCTCCATCATGCGCTCCATGACGAAGGTCGCTTCCGGCCGCCCTGCCCCGCGATACGCATCGACGGGCGCGGTGTTGGTATAGATCGCCTTCACATTGGCGTGGATGGCCGGGATATTGTACTGGCCCGACAGCAGCGTCGCATAGAGGTAGGTAGGCGTCGCCGACGAAAACAGCGACATATAGGCGCCAAGATTGGCCTGGGTTTCGACCTTCAGGCCGAGGATCCTGTGGTCCTTGTCGAAGGCCATTTCAGCATGGGTGTGATGGTCGCGGCCATGCGCGTCGGTCAGAAAACTCTCGGTCCGGTCAGCCACCCATTTGACCGGCACCCCGGTCTTCTTCGACGCCCACAGGCAGACGATCTCTTCGGGATAGATGTAGATCTTCGAGCCGAAACCGCCGCCGACATCGGGCGCGATCACGCGCAGCTTGTTTTCCGGCGCGACATTGTAGAAGGCGCTCATCACCAGCCGCGCCACATGCGGGTTCTGCGAGGTCGTCCAGCAGGTGTAGTGATCCTCGGCCTTGTCGTAATGGCCAAGTGCGGCGCGCGGCTCCATGGCGTTAGGCACCAGCCGATTGTTGATGATGTCCATCTTGACGACATGGGCTGCCTTCCCGAAGGCCGCATCCGTGTCGTCGGCATTGCCGATGTCCCAGTCGAAGATCAGATTGTTGTCCGCTTCGGGGTGGATCTGCGGCGCACCCTTGTCCATCGCCTTGGAGGCGTCGACGACGGCCTTCACCTCCTTGTAGGTGATCTCGACCGCCTCGGCGGCGTCACGCGCTTGCCCCTTGGTCTCGGCGACGACAATGACGACGGCGTCACCGACATAACGGACCCGGTCGAAGGCGAGTGGCGACCATGCCCCCATCTTCATCGGCGAGCCGTCCTTGGAGTGGATCATCCAGCCGCAGATGAGATTGCCGATGCCATCGGCCTTGAGTTCCTTGCCGGTCAGCACGCCGATGACGCCGGGCATGCCTTGGGCCTTCTTCACATCGATCTTCTTGATCTGCGCATGCGCGTGCGGACTGCGCACGAAGGCGGCGTGCTTCATGCCGGGAACCACCATGTCGTCGACATAGCGGCCGGCGCCCGTGATGAATCGTTTGTCTTCCTTGCGCGCGACCCGAGCGCCAACACCTTCAATGCCCATCAGAAATTCCTCCCGAGATTGTAGGGGAGTAGGTGAGTAGGGCAGTACGGCAGTAGGGAAAAATTGGCTCCGATTCCCTACTGCCCTACTGCCTTATTGCCCTACTGCCTCGTTCAAGCCGCTTGTTTCGCCTTACCCTTCGACCCCTTCATCGTCGTCGATGCGGCGAGGATCGCCTTGACGATGTTGTGGTAGCCGGTGCAGCGGCAGATGTTGCCGTCGAGCTCGGCACGCACCGTCGCCTCGTCGAGCCCTTCGGGGTGGCGGCCGATCATGTCGGTCGCCGTCATGATCATGCCCGGCGTGCAGAAGCCGCACTGCAGCCCGTGATGTTCCTTGAAGGCGGCCTGCACCGGATGCAGGTCGGCGCCATTTGCCAGGCCCTCGATCGTCAACACGGTCGAGCCGGAGGCCTGCACCGCGAGCATCGTACAGGATTTGACCGCCTTGCCGTCGACGTGGACGACGCAGGCACCGCATTGCGAGGTGTCGCAACCGACATGCGTGCCGGTAAGGCCGAGATTTTCCCGCAGGAAGTGAACCAGAAGTGTTCGGTCCTCGGCAGCACCGCTGACCCGCTTTCCGTTCACCATCAACGAAACGTCCGACATGGTCCCTCCCTGGGTATCAACCTTGGTCATCACGTTGCCAACGCGGCGTTGGCGCATCGGCCATGCGTTATTGGTACACCGCACATCGGACAAAAAACAGCACGTCGCAAACGCGGCACATTGTACTTTCGGTCATGGCCGCCCCCAAACATGCGGTGCCGGTGGCCCCATTGCCAAACCGCCGATTGAAGGCAACAATGTCGGTCGACGCCCGCGCGCCAGAAGCATTTAAAACAGCCGCGCACAAAAAAGCGTCGGAGGAAATGCGGAGAACATCGCTGGCCAATTCACAGACGCGCTATGCATGCGGCCTGTCGGCGCTCACCACGGACGAGCCCGACATGGAGGCGTTCGCCAAGGCGATCGCACTGGAAGCAGCCGCCATCGACGCGGGCTTGGCCCTGCTGTTCTTTTCCCAGAGCCTGGTCGAAGCCAGCGCCCTTTCCCAGGCGCTCATGACCCGCGCGCCGGCGCTCCACCACGCCGGCTGCTCGACTGCCGGCGAGATCACGCCGCAAGGTCTCGAGGATGGTCATGTGCTGGCCATGCTGCTTCCGTCCCCCGCGTTTACCGCCGTCAGCGTGATGGTCGAAAATCTGTCCTCGTCGGGTATGGACAGGATCACCGGCGAGGTCGAGACCCTGCGGCGATCGCTGCGCGCGCGCCTCGGTTGCGATCGGACCAAAGGCACTTTCGCGCTCTGCTTCATCGACGGGCTCTCCTATGCCGAAGAAGCGGTGAGTTCAGCCATCCACTGGGGTCTCGATGACATTCCGCTGCTTGGCGGCTCCGCCGGCGACGATCTGAAATTCGAGACGACGCGCCTGATCTCGAACGGCAAGGTCACCTCCGACAGCGCCATCATCGTGCTGATATCGACCGAAATTCCCTTCCATGTCTTCAAGACCGACAATTTCGTTCCCACCGATGAGAAACTGGTGGTGACGGCTTCCGATCCAGATCACCGCATCGTGCGCGAGTTCAACGCCACCAATGCGGCGCAGGAATATGCCGCGTCCGTCGGTATCGTCGCGCAGATGCTGACGCCACTGAGCTTCGCCTCGCATCCCGTGGTGGTGAAGGTGGGCGGACAATATTATTGCCGGTCGATCCAGAAGATGCATGCCGACGGCTCGCTGTCGTTCTTCTGCGCCATAGACGATGGCGTCGTGCTGTCGATCGCTCAGCCCAAGGACATGGTCGAATCGACGCGCGCCGCCCTGCGCGACGTCGAGGAGAGGCTTGGCGGTATCGACATGATCCTCGGCTTCGACTGCGTGCTGCGCCGGCTGGACGCACGCAATCGGCAGGTGTTTCGCGAAATCTCGGAACTCTACCGGGTCAACAATGTCATCGGTTTCGGCACCTATGGCGAACAGTACCGGTCGATGCATCTGAACCAGACTTTCACCGGCATCGCCTTCGGCGAGCGCCAGGCGGCGGAATAGGACGGCGCAACAAGATGCCGCTGAGGGACATAAACGATCTTGAAAAGCTGAAGAAGATCAACGCGGCACTGGTCAGCCGCGTCGAGCGCTCGATGGACCAGCAAGGCAACGCCTTTTCGCTGTTCCAGACCACGATCTCGCTGGAAAACCGGGTGCGTACACGTACCGAGGAACTTCACTCGACCTTGCGGCGGCTGGAGCAGTCGAACATTGACCTCAGTGCCGCCAAGGAAAACGCCGAACTGGCGAACCTGTCAAAAACCCGTTTCCTCGCCGCTGCCAGTCACGACGTGCTGCAGCCGCTGAATGCCGCCCACCTTTCGGTTTCGGCGCTCGCCGAAGTTCAGACCAGCGACGAGGGCAAGAAACTGGTGCGGCAGGTCGAGCGCTCGCTGGAGACGATGGAGGACCTGCTGCGAACCCTGCTCGACATCTCCAAGCTCGATGCCGGCGTGGTGCAGCCCGACATAAGCGACGTCAGCCTGGAGGCGCTGTTCTCGTCGCTCCGCTCGGATTTCCTGCCGGTGGCGGAGATGAAAGGCCTGTCGCTGAAATTCCGGCCGGTCCATGCCGTGGTCCGCTCCGACCGCACGCTGCTGCGCCGTATCCTGCAGAACATTCTCTCCAACGCGCTGGGCTATACACGCTCGGGCGGCGTGCTTGTCGGCACCAGGCATCGCGGCGACACCATCCGCATCGACGTCGCCGACACGGGCTGCGGCATTCCCGACGACCAGCGCGAGGCGGTGTTCGAGGAGTTCCACCGCGGCACCTCGCCGGCCAATGCCGAACTGGACGGTGGCGGTCTCGGGCTCGGGCTCGCCATCGTGCGCCGCATGGCCAGCGCGCTCGGTCATCCCGTGACATTCTCGTCGAAGGTCGGACGCGGCACGATCTTCCACATCGATGTACCCGTCGGCATCGGTGCGCCAGCCGATGCCATCGCCAGCGTTGCCGACATGGAACGGCCGCGCGGCTATGGCCTGTTCGGCACCAAGGTGCTGCTGGTCGAGAACGATATCGAAGTGCTGCAAGCCATGACCTTCCTGCTCGAACGCTGGCAATGCCTGGTGCGGGCCGCGACCTCGACCGACGATGCGCTCGACATGCTTGGCGACACCGACTGGGTGCCCGACATCGTCATTGCCGACCAGCATCTCGACGGCGGCGATCTCGGCACCACGACCATCGCCGAAGTCCGCGACTATCTCGGCCGCGCCGTGCCGGCGCTGATCGTCACCGCCGACAGTTCGGAAGCCGTCGCCAAGGCCGCCCGCTCCGGCGGCATCGAACTGATGCGCAAGCCGCTGAAGCCGGCCCAACTAAGGGCGCTGCTGGCGCATTTGCTGGCCTGATCACTTCTCACGCGCTATTCCGATCGTCTTGAAAGGAGCGCGTCCTCCCGCGGACAGGTCGCCGACGCGCGCTTTGTTTCGACCGCCACCTACAATGCCGTGTGCGGCCTGCCGGCAACGAAGACAGACCCGAATGGTCTCGTCAAAACCTTTACTTATGACGCCTTCTGCCGGCCCTATCAGGTCTCTCAGAGCGTCACCGGCGCCTATACCAAGACGCGCTTCGAGAACGAGGGCAATCCGGCGACACAGGCGCTGGTCAAGTACACCCCGCTGCCCAATGGCGCGAGTGGGGGCGCCGGCGAGGATTTTACCCGCTCCTTCTATGACGGGCTTGGCCGGGTCTATCGCGTGGAAACCCCCGGAGAGACGGCGGCCAGTGCAAGACGCATTGCCGAGACCGACTACGATCTTCGCGGCAATGTGCTGCGTACCGCCTTCCCGAGGTTCGTCGGTGAGACGGCACAGTGGACCACCAACAGCTACGACTGGGCCGACCGGCTGGTGAAGACGGTCAATCCGGATTCAAGCCAGCGCACTTACTTGAACGAACTGGCCACGGGAACCGGCGTCAACCCACGGCTGAATGCGGTGACGATGACGGACGAGCTTGGCCATCCGACTAAGACAGCATGGACGACACACGGCGATATCGCCGCCATTGTCCGCGACGTCGGTGGCCTCAATCTGCCGGAGGGCCGCAGCTACGACCTGCTCGGCCGGCTGATCGGCGTCACCGATCCCGGCGGTTCGAGCTGGAGCTACAGCTACGATCTGCTCGGCAACCGGCTGTCGGCGTCAGATCCCGATCTCGGCCACTGGACCTATGTCTATGACGCCGCCAACCGCCTTATCAGCCAGACCGACGCCCGAGGCACGGTCACAACGCTCGCCTACGACCAGATGGACCGGCTGACGCTGAAGACGGCAACGGCAGCAGGCGGCAGCCCGGTGACGCTGACCCAGAACACCTACGACCAGGCGGCGTCGGGTTACTACAACATCGGCCAGCTGACCCGCTCGGAAAACGCGGCTGCCGTCCAGCTCTACAATTATGACGGCCTCGGCAAGGTTGCTCGCCAGGATGCCACGATCGCGGGGATCACCAACTATACGTTCAACGTCCACGACGGCTCCGGCCAGAACGTATATGTCCAGTACTTTCCTGTTCAGCTCGACTTCGGTTCGAACGCGAACCGCCTGCAATACACCGCCGGCAACAAGCTCGCCTCCGCCCCCGGCTTCATCACCTCGACCATTTACGAGGCCGATGGCCAGACCAAGGAGATCACCTATTCGAACGGTGTGAAGACCTCGTTCACCTATTCGCCGACGCGGCGCTGGCTGACGCGTGTCACCACGGCACGAGGCGCCACCATCCTGCTCGACGATCAGTACGCGCGTGACAGCCTTGGCCGCATCACCGGCACCACGGGGCTGACGGCTTCGGACAGCTGGACCTATGGCTATGACAATGCCGACCGGCTGACGGCAAGCAGCAATCTGGGCAACACCGCGCTCAGCGAAAGCTTTGTCTATGCCGCCAACGACAATCTGACCTCGCGTACCCGTGTCGCCGGCACCTATATCTATCCCGCGGCAAGTGCTGCTCGTCCGCATGCGCCAACCTCGGTCGGCGCCAATGCTATGGCCTATGATGCCAATGGCAACCTCACCTCCGATGGCAGCCGCACACTGGTCTGGGACGAGGCCAACCGGCTGAAGACGGTCACGCTGGCCTCCAACACTGTCAATCTCGCTTATGGACCCGACGGAGCGCGCGCGAAAAAATCCTCGAGCTTCGCCACCACACTCTATCCCGATGCCAATGTCGAGATCGACCCGGCGACCCCGGGCGCGGAGATCTACACCAGGTATCCGCATCCCGACATCAAAGTGACGGGCACGACAAAGGCCTTCCTGCATCGTGATCACCTGGCCTCGGTGCGCATGGTCACCGACAGCACCAGCGCCATCGTCGAGCAGACCAACTACGCCACCTATGGCGAGCGCCTCAACACAGGCTTCCAGACCCAGAAGAGCTACATCGGCGAACGCTTCGATCCCGAGACCGGGCTGCTGTATCTCAATGCGCGGTACATGGATCCCGTGCTGGGAAGGTTCATCTCGCCAGATGATTGGGATCCGACAAAGCAGGGCGTGGGGACCAACCGCTATGTATATGCCCAGAACGATCCGGTGAATAAAGCAGACAACAATGGACATTCGGCGCGGTCAGCCGACGACAGCGCGGCCGGATTGGCCAATGCTGCCAGAGAAGGTGGCGGCTCGGTTGGCACCGCTGAAGCGTCTGGCAGCCACGCCATCTCCCAATCAGCGGGGCCGGCGGTAAAGGAGTTGGGCCTTTCTGTTGACAAGAAAAAGTGCGATGGGTGTAAGCAAATAGCCGCCAGTAAATTCGATTTTGTTCGAAACCTCGTCGGCTTTGCCATGGATGTTATGACTAGCTTTACGGATCCAAACAAAGCGCCGTCGGTTAACGATCCCAAACCTCCAGTGAGGCAGATGGAGTCTGTAAAGAAGGCTCCAACCCCAACTGATCCGCCAAGTGCATCACCACCAGATGATCTGCCGCCAGGTCCGCCGACAAAGCCATCGAAGCCGCCGGGTGCTCCTCTTGGAACTCCTGTTATCGGGATCCCAATGGGGATTGTGCATGACTTTATGAGGGACCCGCGCGGGCTTACAGATCGAGATTTCAGGTTATGATGATAGAGTGAGTGATTGACTTTAGAATGGACCGGCTCTCGAAAAGAGCCCATGTGCCGAGGACTAGGCGCACCAGTCGTCGGATGGATGCATAGACGGGAAACGTCACATGGACCAAGTCACTGCTGAAGAGCGACAGAGATGGATTGAGTACTTCATCCCATTGGCCGAGCAAGGAGATCCAGATGCGCAGTTAGCCGTTGGTATTGGCTATGCTAACGGGGTGATGGTAGAAAAAGACCTAATGTTAGCGGAGCTCTGGCTCCGTCGCGCTGAAGAGAAAAAGGGCGAAGAAGCGACCTTCGTTCTCATAAAAACATTTTCCAGGGAAGAATCGCCCAAGACTCTCGATATTTTTGCAGAAAAAGCGGAGTGGGAGCTTGGCGCAATTTACCTTATATGTGGAAGATATTTAATGAGAAACGGCGATGTGAAACGGGGAAGGCTTCTTTTGAAGAAAGGATGGGAAAAAGGAAATATTATTGCCGGTATTTCATTTATTTCGTCGGGCTACGGCAAGCCTTGGAGATTTTTTTTGCTGCCTGTGGTGCTACCACTTTTGATTGAAAGCGTAATAGTAAAAGCTAAAGATCAGGCGGACGAGAGGATTTTGGAGTGATGCAAGGCTAATAGTTATCTAGGCTATATTGGCACGGGGCGATCAATGTGTAGAGCCAGCCATTGTGCTTAATTCCTATATTTGTACAGGGAACGGTCTCTCATGGCTCGTTTTCCGCTATTGTTAATCCTGCTTGCGCAGCCATCTGCCAAGACATTGTTAGGCCTCACACAAGTTCTCCTGTAGAGAACCGCTACTCCAGTTACGATGGATCAAAGGGCGTTCATTGGACACACACCGATCCAAAAACTGGGAAGAAGCAAGAAATCGCGATAGGCATCGGGGAAGACATCAACGCCGATTTTGATCTTTCCCCAGAAGGTAAATCCAAGCCTGGCGCTAAGGATTTTGAAAAGGCTGCCCAAGAGGCAAAGCAATACCTAGGGACCGTTCCGGGCCTCAAGGACGTGGCGAAACAAGCGGGTTTTCTTTTAGACAATCCGCGGAATGACGCCTTAGGAAAAAAATGGCGTGAAAGAATTGAAAGTGTGAAAAAGAGTGCTGAAAAGAAAATTGAAAAAGCAGAGAAAAAGACTGGCGGCGACGGCGGACAAGACAAAAAACCAGCAGGAAAGAAGCCATGACTGATGTGACGTTCGACATATTTTCTGTTGCCGAAGCGGGAGGAATAGGGGCAGTGCGGGTTGGGGAAAATTTGAATGAGATTGCGGAGCTCGTGGGGCCTCCAGACTATTGGGGCTTTGGTCCCGACGAAATTTTCAATGGTTACATGGGATTTGGACCAATTGAATTATATGTAAGATCGAGATTTGATATGCCGTTTGTGTCAATGATAAAAATCGATTTGATGGTAAGAAAGACTTTTTTCCGCCTAAAGAGTAAGTCACAGTCAGATCGTTACGCTGTTACGTTACCAAAAATTGAAATGAGAACATTCGACGATACTTTAAACGAAGTTAGGCGTAGAAAAATTCCATTTTCAACAAAACTTGGCGAAGGAATTGGTCCAGACACGTCAATAGTAATAGATTTTCTAAATGGATCTCGGTTTTATTTTGTGAATTTTGAGAATCCTGTCCTATTTTCTTTAGAAATAATCGATCAGTAACGAAGAAGATCACGGTGACAGTGTATTTTTGTATACTGGATCGACCTTCATTTACTGTAGACTAGCAGAATGGCTCGGCTTGCCCGTATTGTAGTCCCCGGTCTGCCGCACCATGTCACCCAGCGAGGCAACGGGCGCGCCAAAGCGTTTTTAACGCCGTAAAACTATGCGCTCTACAAAAACCTCCTGATCGAGCATTGCCGCTCCGCCGATGTCGGCCTCTGGGCGTGGTGCCTGATGCCGAACCATGTGCACCTGATCCTGATGCCTGCCGGCGCGGATGGCCTGCGGTGCGCGCTCGCGAAGGTGCACCGCGCGTATGCCGGGACCATCAATGCGCGATAAAACAAAACCGGGCATTTCTGGCAGGGTCGCTTCGGCGCCATCGCGATGGACGAGGACACCTCTTGTCGGCTGTGCGTTATGTCGGGTTGAATCCGGTGCGCGCGGGACTGGTGAAGCAGGCGGCGGATTGGTCCTGGTCAAACGCTCGGGCGGATCCGACTG
>NZ_RZRW01000950.1:0-1438 GCF_003998745.1 Mesorhizobium sp. M7A.F.Ca.US.014.04.1.1
CGCATGGCCTCGGCCGAGCAGGCGATCGACAGCATCTTGCGAAACCCGGCCAGCGCATCGCGCTCGCGCCGCTCAGCCATGAAGCCGAAACCGTTGCTGAAGCTGCCCAGCGAAGCGATGGAGAAATTCGGCAGGATGCCCAGCGCGGCAAAGATCGCCTGGTGCTTGCGGTCCTCCGGCACCAGGCCGATGCCGAGGGCAATGGCGTCCGCGGGTGATGACGGGGCGATCGGCTTGCCGTCGAGCGTGATGGTGCCGGCCGCGATGCGGTCGGCGCCGAAGATAGCGCGCGCCAGTTCGGTGCGGCCTGAGCCGACAAGCCCGGCAACGCCGAGGATTTCACCGGCCTTGAGGTCTATGTCGACGCCGTCGAGCACGATGGCGTGCGGCGCCTCGGGGTCGCGCACAGTGCGCAGGCCGCGCACCGACAGCACGACATCGCCGGCCACCGCGCGTTGCGCCGGCCGGGCGTAGAGCTCGGACGCCGCGCGGCCGACCATCTTCTCGATGATTTTGGGCAGCGCGATCGGCCCGCCTTCACGGTTAAGGTGGCCGGCAAGCCTGCCGTCGCGCAGCACCGTCATGCGATCGCATATGGCGGACGCTTCCTCCAGCCGGTGGGTGACGAACATAATGGCGACCCTGTCCTTGCGCAGCCGGTCCATGATCGACAGCAGCCGCTGCACCTCGGTCTCGGTCAGCGCCGAGGTCGGCTCATCCATGATGATCAGCCGGCTTTCCAGCGACAGCGCCCGAGCAATCTCGACCAGTTGCTGCTCGGCCACGGACAATGCCGAGACCGGCGTCATCGGGTCTATGGAGAGACCGACGCGGGCGATGATCGTGCGGGAATCTTCCTCCATCTTGCGCCAACTCACCAGCCCGAGCGGGCCGATCGGCGCGCGGCCGATGAAAATGTTCTCCGCCACGGTCAGCGTCGGGATCAGGCTCAGTTCCTGATAGATGGTGACGATGCCAAGCCGCTTGGCATCCTGCGGGCTGGAGGGATGATAATCGGCACCGTCGAAAGTGATGCGGCCGCCCGATGGCGGCATCACACCCGACAGGATTTTCAAGAGCGTCGATTTGCCGGCGCCGTTTTCGCCCAGCAGGCCGAGGATCTCGCCGGGGCGGATATCGAGCGAGACATCGCTGAGCGCCGTCACGCCGGCGAAATGCTTGGTGATGCCTTCGACGGCAAGCAGGATGGGTTCGGGCGAGGCGGCTTCAGCGGCTGGCGGCAAGGGTGGCTCCTTCCATGCAGTTGATGTCGCCTGTCAGCGCTTGAACGCCCCCCTCTGTCCTGCCGGACATCTCCCCCTCAAGGGGGGAGATTGGCTGTGTCACCGGCGACACCTTTTCTTTCAACATTTGGGAACTGGCGAAAGCAGGAGGAACAGTCGATCTCCCCCTTGAGGGGGAGATTGCCGCCAGGACA
>NZ_RZRW01000951.1:0-1436 GCF_003998745.1 Mesorhizobium sp. M7A.F.Ca.US.014.04.1.1
GCCCTGGCCGCTCCAGCCAGGCCACCTCCGGCAACGACATGGATGGCTACGCGGACGATCTTGCAGCCGTGATCGAGGCGCTGGATCTCCGGGACGCCACGCTGGTCGGGCATTCAACCGGGGGAGGCGAGGTCGCTCGCTATATCGGACGGCACGGGACGGAACGCGTGGCCAAGGCTGTTCTTATCGCCGCTGTTCCGCCGATCATGGTGAAAACGCCGGCCAATCCGGAAGGTCTGCCGATCGAAGTGTTCGACGGCATAAGGGCTGGCCTCCTCAAGGATCGCTCGCAGCACTATCTGGACCTCGCACAGTCGTTTTATGGTGCAAACAGGCCAGGCGCCACGGTCTCCCAGGGGGTTCTGAATCAGTTCTGGCTCTGGAGCATGCAGGTCGGTCTCGTGAATGCATATGAATGCGTCAAAGCGTTCTCCGAAACCGACTTCACCGAGGACCTCAAGAAATTCGATATACCGACCTTGATCCTGCATGGCGAGGACGACCAGATCGTCCCGGTCAAGGATTCGTCAGTCAAGTCGGAGCGGCTGATCAAAGGCGCAAAGGCCATATATTACCCCGGCGCGCCCCACGGGATCACGGCCACACACCAGGACCAGCTGAACGCCGATCTGCTCGCCTTCATCAAGGGCTAGTGCCCTCAAACGGCGGTCATGGCTGGCAGCACAACACCGGTGCGGCCAGCCTGACTATGAAAACTCAGCATCGATGGCTGCTGGAGATGCTTTCTGGTCTCAGCCGTCCGAGTTCACGCTGAAAACTGCGGTTGGCAACTGCGGCGGCTCTCGTGAAAATCATCAGAGGCAATGCAAATGGGTATACTTTCAGGAAAGACCGCGTTGATCACCGGGGGAAACAGTGGGATTGGGCTATTCGCCGCGAAAGCTTTCGCGTCGGAGGGGGCGCAGGTCGTAATCACCGGCCGGAGGCAGCGTGCCGTCGAGGAGGCAGTCTCCGAGATCGGAGCCGGCGCACTGGGCATTCAGGGTGATGTAGCCGACGTGGCGCACCACGAGGATGTCGCGCGACAGATCCATCAGAGGTTTGGGGCGTTCGATATCTATATGGCGAACGCCGGCGTGAACACCATCACGCATTCGTCGGCAGTTCCCGAAGACGAGTACGATGCGCAGTTCTCTATCAATGCGCGCGGCGTCTTCTTTGGTGTGCAGAAACTGATCCCGCTGATGCGCGATGGCGGCGCAGTCATACTGACGGGATCAATCGCCAGCGAGAAGGTCTTGGAAGGCCATGCCGTTTATGCAGGCTCCAAGGCAGCCATCGGCGCCTTCGCGCGCAGTTGGGCGATAGAACTGAAATCGCGCCGCATACGCGTCAACGTGCTCAGCCCCGGCCCCGTGGATACGGCTATTCTCGACAAACTGGGTGTCCCGGCCGAAATGCGAGCATCCTTCGAG
>NZ_RZRW01000952.1:0-1436 GCF_003998745.1 Mesorhizobium sp. M7A.F.Ca.US.014.04.1.1
GGCAAAACCCTTGGCGACAGCCGCCGCCGTGGTCGACTGGCCGGAGACGTCGAGCACAAGCAGCACCGGCAGGCCATAGAGCCGCGCCAGGTCGGCCGCCGAGCCGGTTCGGCCGGGAGCCGCGGGTATCCCGTCGAACAGGCCCATGGCGCTTTCCAGGATGACGAAATCGGTGTCATCGGCGGCTTGCGCGGCAAGGGCGTTGAGCAGCGATGGCGGCATCGCCCAGCTGTCCAGATTGACACCGGAGAGGCCCGTGGCGGCGGTGTGGAAGCCGGGGTCGATATAGTCGGGGCCGGATTTGGCGCCGCGCACCTTCAGCCCGCGCCGGGTCAGCGCCCGCAGGATGCCGATGGTGACGCTGGTCTTGCCGGAGCCGGAGCGCGGCGCGCCGATGATGATGGCGCGGGCCGTCATGCTTGCCCCGCCAGGGCCGCGCGCATGGCAACGATGCCGCCAACGACGATCAGCGCCGGCGAGGCCAGACCGGCGGCCGCAGCTTCCTCGGCAATGGTGGCGAGCGTGGCGACGACGGTCCGCTCCTGCGGCGTCGTCGCGGCGACGATTACAGCCGCCGGTGTCGACGGCGCCAGCCCGCCATCGAGAAGGGCGGCTGATATCAAGGGCAGATTGGCCATGCCCATATAGACGACGACAGGCTGGCCGGTGCGGGCGATCGCCGCCCAGTCGAGATCGTCATCGGTGCCGGCGGCGTGGCCGGTCGCCAGGATCACCGCCTTGTTGATGCCGCGCATAGTGGCGGGGATGCCGGTCGCGGCCAGCGCACTGAGGCCCGAGGTCAGGCCGGGCAGGACGCGGAACGGGATACTTTCCCGCGCCAGCGCCAGAGCTTCTTCGCCGCCACGGCCGAAAATATAGGGATCGCCGCCCTTCAGCCTGACGACGCGGCGGCCTTCGCGTGCGAGCCGGACCAGCAGGGCGGTGATGTCGTCCTGTTTCATCGACGGTTTGCCGCCGCGCTTGCCGGCAAAGAAAAGCTCGGCATTCTCCGCAACTGCGACAATGTCAGGGGACACCAGTGCGTCGTAGACCAGCGCATCCGCCTCGGCCAGCGCCGCCAGCACTTCCAGGGTCAGGCAGCCGGGGTCGCCGGGGCCGGCGCCGGCCAGCCAGACATGGCCCGGCTCCAGTTGGCGCGGCTTGAAGTTCAGCCGGGACAAGGCTTTTTCGAGCGTGGCGTTTTCGCCGGTGTTTTTGGTGCTGCCGCTCACAATCCGTCCCGTCCGCGAAAACGCCGCTGATAATGGGCGTCGTATAATGAACTCTCGCCAAAACCTCGCGCCGCCAGCGAGCGGCCGACGAAGATGATCGCCGTGCGCTCCATCGGATCGGCGGCGAGCTGTGCCTCGATGGTCGCCAGCGTGCCGGTCAGCACGCGCTCGTCCGGCCAGGAAGCGCGGAAGACGACCGCCACC
>NZ_RZRW01000953.1:0-1431 GCF_003998745.1 Mesorhizobium sp. M7A.F.Ca.US.014.04.1.1
GGTCGCGACCGCCAGTGTCTGCTCGGCGGTCATGAAAGCCTGCGACGCGATACGCGAAAAGCTGTTCGCCGCCGCTGCGGGCAGGGGGGCTCCGCTGGCCGGTTCGGGCAATGCGAAGCTGGACTTGAAGGACGAAGAGGTCGTCACCGAGACCGGCAAATCCGCAAAGCTGGCTGATGTCTTCAAGGCTATGCAAGTCGGCGCCATCGAGGAATATGCCGAGTTTGCGCCGAAGGGTTCTTCGCCTGAAGCCCTCAGCAAACTCTATGCCGGACAGTCGGAATTTCATGGTGGAGAGAACGACGAAGATTCGGTCAAATATGCCTTTGGCGCCGAGTTCGTCGAAGTGCGCATCAACAGCTATACACGCGAAATCCGGGCCCCGCGCATCGTCGGGGCCTTCGCCGCCGGGCGCATCATGAACACGCGCACCGCGCGCAGCCAGCTGATGGGTGGCATGATCTGGGGTATCGGCCAGGCGTTGCACGAGGCGACGGAAATCGATCAGCGACACGCGCGCTACGTCAACCGCGACCTGCAGGACTATCTCGTACCGGTCAACGCCGACATCAAACAGGTCGACGTTATCCTGGTCCCCGAAATCGACCATCAGGTCAACCCTGCCGGCGTCAAGGGTTTGGGCGAACTCGGCAATGTCGGAACGGCTGCTGCCGTGGCGAGTGCCGTCTATCATGCCACCGGCAAGCGCATTCGCGATCTGCCGATCAGAATAGACGATTTGATAGGCTGACGATCAAGAGTTCTGGACGAAGCATGGAACTCGTAACCCATAAGAAATTCAAAAACGGAAAGTTGATGCCGTGGGGAAAAGGCACGGTCGTCTCCGGAGCAAAGGGATTTGTCTACCTTTGCGGAAATACGGCAACCGCCGAAAATTATGATCCGACCGGAAAGAGAGGAGGGGGATTCACTGGCGATGCGGCGGCACAGTGGCGTGCAATTCTGGCGAACATCAAATCAGATCTGGAAGAACTCGGCAGCGCGCTCGACTATCTCATCCGGCTGACCTTCTTCATCAAGGGGCCATTTCCCGATGGCGGCGTTCTGAGTTCACCCAATTTTCGTCTCGACGTACTGGACGAGTTCTTTGCCGAGCATTGCCCGAAGCACTGCAGCTATAACAACCCGCCGCCTTCGGAGGTGATCGGAGTTGCAGCGCTTGCGCAAGCCGACATCGTCGTTGAAATTGTCGCGGTGGCGGCGTTGCCTGACTGAAGAATTTCGCATGCAGCGCTGGCTTGATTGCCTTGGCTCTCGCGTGTCACTCCGGGGCTGTGGCGGGAGCCGTGTAACGGCGGCGCACGGCATCAAGCACCCGCTTGCGGCTCTCCTCCGCCGACAGGGTCTTGTCCTCTTCCGCCTCGGCGGTTTCCCGCGCCCGGTCCTTGTCCCTGATCTGATGTCGCAACC
>NZ_RZRW01000954.1:0-1430 GCF_003998745.1 Mesorhizobium sp. M7A.F.Ca.US.014.04.1.1
CCCTTGGGGCATCTTTTGCGCAACGCTGTAGACCATGGGCTTGAACCGCCTGAGGAGCGCCTCGCGATGGGGAAACCCGAAGAGGGGCTGATCAGGCTCGAAGCGAGGCACAATGCCGGGCTGCTGCAGATAGCCGTGGTGGACGACGGCAGGGGGATCGAGATCTCGAAGCTGCGCGAGGCTGTCATCGCCCGACAGCTTGCGACCAGGGAAAGTGCTGACACACTCAGCGAAACCGAATTGCTCGCATTCCTGTTTCTGCCAGGCTTTTCGATGAAAGCGGGCCTTACCGACGTGTCCGGCCGTGGTGTGGGACTCGATGCGGTGCAGGCGATGACGAAGGAGGTCCGCGGAATCACGAGCGTTTCCTCGGAATTTGGTCGTGGAACCCGGTTTCAACTGCAGCTGCCGCTGACGTTGTCAGTCCTGCGCACACTACTCGTCGAAGTCGATGGGGAGCCCTATGCGTTTCCACTCGCCGCCATCTCCAAGACAATGAGATTGCAGCGGATGCAGATCAACCTGCTGCAGGGCCGACCGCATTTTCGCTTGAACGATCGACAGATCGGGCTGGTGACCGCGCGCGAAGTGCTGGATCGAGGAGAGTCCGGATCGGAACCGGACGAACTCTCGGTTGTCGTCGTGGATGCAGGTCGGGGCGATGCATACGGCCTGATCGTTGACCGTTTTCTCGGGGAACGCGAGCTGGTGATCAGACCTCTCGATCCACGGTTTGCCAAGATCAAGGACATCAGCGCAGCGGCCCTGATGGAAGACGGTTCGCCAGTTCTGATCTTCGACGTCGATGATCTGATCCGATCGGTGGAAAAACTTGCATCGTCTAGCGGATTTAGGGCTGTTGGGCGCGCTGCGGGCGGTCCCGAACCGAGCAGACGCAAGCGCGTGCTCGTGATTGACGATTCACTCACGGTCCGCGAACTCCAGCGCAAGATGTTGGGCAATCACGGTTATGATGTCGAAGTGGCGGTCGACGGGATGGACGGATGGAATGCCGTCCGGTCTGGTCCTTTTGATCTTGTCGTCACTGACATAGATATGCCGCGCATGGATGGCATCGAGTTGGTGAGCTTGATCAGAAAGGACGCCCATCTCAAGAACACACCCATAATGATCGTTTCATACAAGGATCGGGAAGAAGATCGCTCGCGCGGGCTTGACGCCGGTGCGGACTATTATCTGACCAAGAGTACCTTTCAGGACGAGGCGCTGATCCATGCGGTCGTGGACATGATTGGCGAGGCGACTGAATGAGATCGAAATTGGAAGCCAACGAATGAGAATCGGCGTAGTCAACGACATGCCGATGGCGGTTGAGCTTCTGCGCCGGCTGGTCTTGTCGACCGGCGAACATCAGGTCGCATGGGTCGCGACCAATGGGCGTGAGGCGGTCGAGGTCTGCAGACGTGATC
>NZ_RZRW01000955.1:0-1427 GCF_003998745.1 Mesorhizobium sp. M7A.F.Ca.US.014.04.1.1
CCCTTCACCTCGATCAGGCACATGCGGCAATTGCCGCATGTGCCTGATCGAGGTGAAGGGCGGGCCGCCCAAGCCGCAGGCTTCCTGCGCCATGAACGTGCGCGACCTGCGTCCCGGCCCGAATGGCGAGGCGCCGGAAATCTTCACCAACACGCCGATGGTCAAGAAGGCCAGGGAAGGCGTGATGGAGTTCCTGCTGATCAACCATCCGCTGGATTGCCCGATCTGCGACCAGGGCGGCGAATGCGACCTGCAGGACCAGGCGATGGCTTTCGGCGTCGATTCCTCGCGCTATCACGAGAACAAGCGCGCGGTCGAAGACAAATACATCGGACCGCTGGTGAAGACGGTGATGAACCGCTGCATTCACTGCACGCGCTGCGTCCGCTTCACCACCGAAGTCGCCGGCATTTCCGAACTGGGCCTGATCGGCCGTGGCGAGGATGCCGAGATCACCACCTATCTCGAACAGGCGATGACCTCGGAGCTGCAGGGCAATGTCATCGACCTTTGCCCGGTCGGCGCGCTGACCTCGAAGCCATTCGCCTTCCAGGCGCGGCCGTGGGAGCTGACCAAGACCGAATCCATCGACGTGATGGATGCGGTCGGCTCGGCGATCCGCGTCGATAGCCGGGGCCGCGAAGTGATGCGCATCCTGCCGCGCGTCAACGAGGCGGTGAACGAGGAGTGGATCTCCGACAAGACCCGCTTCATCTGGGACGGCCTGCGCACGCAGCGCCTTGACCGCCCCTATGTGCGCAAGGACGGCAGGCTGGTTGCTGCCAGCTGGGCCGAGGCCTTCGCCGCGATCAAGGACGCGGTGTCGAAGACGGCGCCCGAAAAGATCGGCGCTATCGCGGGCGATCTCGCCGCCGTCGAAGAAACCTATGCGCTCAAGCTGCTGATGGCTTCGCTCGGCTCGAAGAATACCGATTGCCGCCAGGATGGCGCCGCACTCGATCCGGCGCTGGGCCGTGCGAGCTATATCTTCAACCCGACCATCGAAGGCATCGAGCAGGCCGATGCGGTGCTGATCATCGGCGCCAACCCACGTTATGAAGCCTCGGTGCTCAATGCGCGCATCCGCAAGCGCTGGCGGACCGGCAATCTGCCGGTCGGCGTCATCGGCGATGTCGGCGATACCCGCTACGATTACGAACAGCTGGGCGCCGGGCCGGATTCGCTTGGGGATTTGGCCAACGGCAATGGCAAGTTCTTCCAGACGCTGAAGAAGGCGACACACCCGCTGATCATCGTGGGACAGGGCGCGCTGGCGCGTGCCGATGGCGCGGCCGTGCTCGGTCAGGCGGCCAAGCTCGCGGCCGCCGTCAACGCTGCTCGCGCAGACTGGAACGGCTTTGCCGTGCTGCACAATGCGGCCGGGCGCGTCGGCGGTCTCGATCTCGGCTTCGTGCCGTGCGAGGGCG
>NZ_RZRW01000956.1:0-1423 GCF_003998745.1 Mesorhizobium sp. M7A.F.Ca.US.014.04.1.1
GTGCGTTGGCTGACCCGTTCCCGGCATGTGCCTGACCCCCGACTTGCCTCGGGCAGCTGCTTCCCTGGCTGCTGTCTGCCTCTGACGGGGTCGACGGGAACAAAGGCTCGATCATCCGGTTTGGAACCATCCCGTTAAGCACAGGACGAAAGTGCAGCCTGGCGGATGAGATACGGCAGCCGGATTGCTCATGGCTGCTTCGATCTGCATTCGGCAGCCGAGACTGAGCCCAAATGCCTGCAGGAGACTTCGTATGAGCGAAGCACGACACAGCGAAGGCAATGAGGTGACTTCGATTGCGGGCACGTCGCCCTTCGCCAGTTTTTTCATGGCTGGCTTTGAGTGCTCGTCGCACCGGCGCAAGGACGGCGTCCGCCTCGATCTTATCCGTGCGACCTCGCACTATTTGCACGCCCTGGGCGACTACCGCCGTTGCGCCGAACTCGGTCTTCGTACCGTCCGCGACGGGTTGCGCTGGCACCTCATCGAAACCGCTCCTGGAAACTATGACTGGTCAAGCTGGACGCCGATGGTCGAAGCAGCGCAATCGGCAGGTGTCCAGGTCATCTGGGACATCTTCCACTACGGCTGTCCAGACCACGTTGATCAAGGGGCGATGCATTTCATCGATGCCTATGCCTCGTTCGCTGCAGAAGCTGTGAGGGTTCATCGTTCAATCGCCGGTACAGCGCCTTTGTTGTGCCCGATCAACGAAATCTCGTTTTTCGCCTGGGCTGTTGAGGTTGGCTATTTCCCGCGCGTTGGCCCGAAGAAGCGGGGATGGTTCAAGAGGCACCTCGTGAGAGCTGCAATAGCTGGCGTTCGCGCGATGCGCGAGGTCGATCCCGCTTGCAGATTTGTCTGGGCCGAGCCGCTTATCCACATTGCCCCTCGCGACCGGACGCGGACCGAACGGCGTCGGGCCGAAAATGCCCGTCTCGGACAGTTCGAAGCTTACGACATGCTGCTGGGCCGGGCAGAGCCCGAGTTGGGGGGCAGCGACGATGTTGTCGATGTCGTTGGCCTGAATTTCTATCCGCACAATCAGTGGTACCTCAACGGGCCGACGATTCCCATGGGGCACCACGAGTACCGTGCCCTATCCGAGATGCTGATCGAGGTCGCGCATCGATATGGCAAGTCGATGTTCATCGCCGAGACCGGCTCCGAGGGATCAGGCGGGGCGGCGTGGCTCCATTATGTCTGCGACGAGGTGCGTGCCGCAATTGACCTCGAAGCGCCGATCGAAGGTATTTGCCTATCCCCGATAACCGCCTATCCGGGCTGGGACAATTCGCGGCATGCGGAGGTGGGATTGTTTTCGGTCGTCCAGGCGGACGGCAGTCGGCACGTCCGCAAGCCCATCGCGCAGGAATTGGCCCGCCAGCGAGCTTTGTTCGCGGCGAACCTGACGCGTTAATAC
>NZ_RZRW01000957.1:0-1421 GCF_003998745.1 Mesorhizobium sp. M7A.F.Ca.US.014.04.1.1
GGGGCTCACCCACCGCCTCGACATGCTCATAGAGGCTCTTCTGCGACAGAAGCGACGTTGCCAGAAGGGCCGTGATGACGAGGCCCATGGGAACGAACCAGAACAGGATCTGCACGCCCAGGCCAATTATCGCCGGCACCAGCACGATGACCAGCAGCGCCTGGACACCGCGCTTGCGACGCAGCGCGTCGGGATCAGTGGCGCGGTTGAGCCTGCGGTCGAGAAAGGATATCAGCCTGCCGAACCACGTCACCGGATGGCCGATGGCGCGAAACAGCCAGTCGGGGTAACCGAGGGCGAATTCGACGACCAATGACAGGAAAGCGATCAGGACTGACATGAAGCTTCTTAATGGGGCGGTTGTGGACCATGGTGGAAGTCTTGGCCGCGCGAGGGTGCTTTTCCCCAACGCCCTGCTGCCTTTCGTCGACCTCTCGACCGGTATCAATCCGCACTCCTACCCGCTTTTCGACCTGCCCGCCACCTCGCTGTCGCGGTTGCCGGAAGCCGCGCGCACACGCGACCTGACAGAGATCGCGGCCAGTACTTACGGCGCGCCGTCGCCAGCCAACGTCGTGGCGGCGCCGGGCACGCAGATCCTGTTGCCGCGCGTTGCGTCGCTCATTTCGCCCGGCAAGGCGTTGGTGCTGGGTCCGACCTACGCCGAACATGCCCGCGCTGCCGCGATCGCCGGGCACCAGGTGGCGGAGGTCGATAATTTCGAAGCGTTGGCGGACGCCGACCTCGTCATCATCGTCAATCCGAACAATCCGGATGGACGTGTCATAGAGCGCGACCGGTTGCTGGCTCTGGCCGCCGGATTGCGCGCCAAGGGCGGACTGCTGGTCGTCGACGAGGCGTTCATGGATGTCGGCCCGCGTCAGCACAGCGTCGCGGGCGATGTCGGTCGGGGCGGCCTCGTCGTGCTGCGCTCGTTCGGCAAGTTCTTTGGCCTGGCCGGGCTGCGGCTCGGCTTTGCACTTTCCGATACTGCGACGGTCGACCGGCTGGATACGCAGTTCGGACCATGGGCCGTCGCCGGCCCGGCGCTGGAATATGGCATCCGCGCGCTTGCCGACATCGGGTGGCAGGACGTGATGCGGGCGTCGTTGGCCGGTGAATCGGCGCGTCTCGATGCGCTTTTCAGCCGCTTCGGCGTTCCTGTTGCGGGCGGAACCACACTGTATCGTTTCCTCAGTCTGACCAATGCCGCCGATTTGTTTGCAGCGCTCGGCGAGCGCGGCATCCTGCTTCGCCATTTTGCCGACCGGCCTGACGTTCTGCGCGCCGGCCTGCCGGGGAGTGAGGAGGAATGGCAGCGGCTCGAATCCGCACTTGCCGCATGGGCGGCGCGGCGCAAGCATCTATCGAAGGGCTCAACACCATGCTCCGTGTCTGCTCGCTTGCAAAGATAGAGGAAA
>NZ_RZRW01000958.1:0-1420 GCF_003998745.1 Mesorhizobium sp. M7A.F.Ca.US.014.04.1.1
CGCAAACCGACCCCAGCCGCAAGGCGGCGAAACGCGCGCAGGCCGTCCCGCAACGCCCCATAGCCCCCCCACCAGACATTAGTGGGGGGATAGGCATCGGTGGTGTGTTTTAGGACGTGGGCTGTCAGGCGGGCCTACTTCATTGGCGTTCGTAACATCACGATTTCGCCTCGCGGATCGCCCGCAAAGTCGCATGGCGTAGCTTGTCCTCGCGCTTAAGGGTCTTCACTCGTCCGACAAGGCCAGGTTTGATCCATTCGGCGTCTGGCTTGTCGGCTCCCTTCGGTGGCGTGCCTTTCCCCTCCTGCACCTTGGCCCACAGGCGTTCTCGCATGGCTTTGGTCAGCGCGATGTGAGCCGATCCGACATAGCGGCGTTCCGCATCGCGGGTTGCCATCAAAGCGAGTGGTGCCGATCCCGGTTTTAGCTGCACGCCTGCCACTTCAAAGTCGACTTCCTCGTAGCATTTGGTTTTCAGCCACGCTTCGGTGTCGCCTGACCGATAAACGCTGTCAGGCCGCTTCGACACCATGCCCTCCAGGCCCATGCGATCAACCGCAGCGTAGAAGTCAGCCCCGCCGCCATGCACATGGTGACTGTACTGGATCACGCCCTTGGCAGGCCCGACTAGTTCGAGCAGCTTTTCCCGACGTTCCAGCAGAGGTGCTGGGCGCAGGTTGACCCCGTCCAGGTGCAGTAGATCGAAGGCGACGAAGATAATCCGATCCGGCGCCCATCGCATCGCGGACCGCAGCGAATGGAAATCCGACACGCCCTTCCCGTTGAGGACGATTGCCTCGCCGTCGATGATTGCCGACTTGGGGGAAAGGGTTGCCGCCGCCTCGACAATCATCTTGTACGTCGATGACCAGTCGTAGGCCCCCTCCGGGTGATCGCTCGGGCCGTGCCGTCTCGATTATGATTTGCGTCCGATAGCCATCGTACTTGATTTCGTGAATCCAGTTGTCTCCTGTCGGGGGGACCTCGACAAGCCTGGGAAACATTGGCCGGATGAACTTCAGACGCATGAACTGACCCGCAAGACTGCGTTTCAATTTAGCATGCGCTAAAATGGTTCCGGAACATTTTAGACGATTTGACTGTTTGACAGCCATGGCGAGGCCGTCCGACGTGGACCATCCATTCCCGGCAAGGAGCACGGCGGCGAACCAGCCGATGAGGACGACAACTTCTATACCTGCCCGACGTGCGGACAGCAGGTCGACATGCGCGACTTGCGGCAGGTGATTTGGCACGAGCAGCCAAAGCAAGCCGCTCCTGTTGCTGGTAGATTAGCCGCGCCAGCACATCGGCAGCAGCACCCCTCTCAAAATTGGCGGAACATAATTTAGACCCGTCAGTTGGGAGAACTCATGGGAGGCGCGCGATGTTGCAACGTGAAATCTCCATTGTCTCGGAC